>JBKJVO010000176.1:0-15424 GCA_046717305.1 Candidatus Limnocylindrales bacterium | reverse complement strand
GGCGCGCCGGCGGGGGGCGGACGGCTTTTCCGGGTCCAGCAGCGATGCGACCACCGCCACCGCGAGGATCAGGACGACCACCGCGAGCGAGGCGAGCGCCGGGACGTGCACCCAGTCGGCAAGGAGGAGCTTGGCTCCGACGAACACGAGAACGAGCGCCAGCCCGGCCTTCAGGTGGCGGAAGCGGGCGGCCGCGCCGGCCAGGAGGAAGTAGAGGCTGCGGAGACCGAGGATCGCGAACGCGTTGCTCGTGAAGATGACGAACGGGTCCGTCGTCACGGCGAAGATCGCCGGGATCGAATCGACCGCGAAGACGAGGTCGCTTGCCTCGACGGCGACGAGGGCCAGGAAGAGCGGTGTGGCGGCCCGGCCGGCGGCCGTTCGTGTGAAGAAGCGCTGGCCGTCGAAGGCCGGGTGGACACGGACGAACCGGCGCGCGAGACGGACGAGCGGGTTCGCGGCCGGGTCGCCGCCGTGCGCGGACCGGGCGAGGAGCATCCGGATCCCGGTGACGATCAGGAACCCGCCGAAGACGAGCAGGATCCACCCCGCGCGCTCGATGAGCACGGCGCCCGCAGCGATCATCACGAACCGCATCACGAGGGCGCCAAGCACCCCCCAGAAGAGCACCCGGTGCTGCAGTTCGCGGGGCACCGCGAACGAAGCGAAGATCAACGTGAAGACGAAGACGTTGTCGATCGACAGCGAGTACTCGATCACGTAGCCCGTGGCGTAGGCGATCGCCGTTTCCGGGCCGCGGACCAACAGGACGCCGAGACCGAAGAGCGCGGCCAGCGAGACCCAGATGACGGTCCAGGTCAGTGCCTCTCGCGTGGTCACGACGTGCGCCGCGCGATGAAAGACGCCGAGGTCCAGGGCGAGCGCAACCAGGACGAAGGCCGCGAAGGCGAGGGCGAGGAGGGTCGTGGAGTCGGGCATGGCTCTCAGTGTGGCGCCCGCCGCCCGGCGGTTACCGGGCGGCGGGCAGGGAAGGAGGGTGCGAGGTGGTGAGCTGTCGGGCGATCCGCGGCGCCCGAAGGCGTCGGACGCACGGCCCAGACACTGTCACATGCATGACTGGTGCAGACAAGGGCGACAGGTTGCAGAAGATCGGGCGCTATATTGCTTCTATGACGCAATATCCGTCGATCCGTGCCCTTCTGGTGGAGCGCGCCGCGTCGATCGCGGAGGTGGTCGCTCGCGATCTCGCCGCGGCGGGCACGGCGGCCGACCCACTTCCGACGGCCCGCTCGGCGGTCGACTGGCTCCTCTCCGAGCTCCGGGCAGGCGATCGCGTCCGCCCGGCTTCACTTGACGCCCTGCGCGACGAGGCTCGCGGCGCATCGGCCGCCGGCCGGCCGGTGGCGTCGATCCTCGACCCGTACCTCTCGGCCGGCTGGGCGATCTGGGAGGCCTCCGTCGGGCTCCCTGGCGCCGCCCCGGCGCTGCCGGCGCTGGGCGGGATCCTGATGCGTGCGGGTGACGCCGCGGCCGCTGCGATCGCGACCGCGTACGCCGACGCGGAGGCGGCCCAGGCGGCCCGGACCGCGTCTGCCCGCCGTGAGTTCATCGACGAGGTCCTCGTCGCCCGCCCAGGCGACCCGTCCCTGGCACGGCTCGCGCGTCGCTCGCCTGCATACGGCCTGGCGGTCGGCATCCGGGTCCACGTGGTCCTCGCGGCTGCGGACCGCGACCTCGGGGATGACGACCCGGAGGCAAGCCGGCTGGCGGCGGAGCTCGGGCCGAGGGCCTCGATCGTGGCGACGGACCGTGGGCGCGCGCTCGCGGTTATCCGGGGGGCCGAGGTCCGGGACGCGAGCGTCCGCGCCGCCCTGGACTCCGCGATCGGAAGCGGCGCATGGACCGCCGTCGCAGTTGCCGTGGACGAGGGCCTGACCGGCATCGGGGCAGCGGTTGCGTCCGCGCACGCCGCACTCGGCATTGCGGTCCGGCTGGGCCGCCGGGGGAGGCTCGAACCGCCGGAGGCGACCCTCCTCGAGCAGGCATTCCTCGCCGACGAGGCGCTCCTCACGACCGCGGTGGACGCGGTCCTCGCGCCGGTCGCGACGGTGCCCCGGACCGGCGCCGCGCTCGTGACCACGCTCCGGGTCTTCCTCGAGACCGCGGGGAACCGCCGTGAGACCGCGCGCCGGCTTGGCCTGGCGCCGCGGACGGTGGCCTACCGATTGCGGCGGATCGAGGGCCGCCTCGGGATCCGGCTCGAGGGTGCGAGCCTCCTGCGCCTCGGGGCCGCACTCTTCGCGCGCGACCTCGTCGCATCCACCCCGTCGGGGACGCACGGGGCACGACGGAGGCCCGGCGCGCCCATCAGGCCTCGGCGCGGTCCCGCTCGACGCTGACGCGGTGCTCCACGGTGACGGTTGCCTCGGCGCCGGGAGCGAGGTCCAGGGGCCACGACAAGAGGAGCGAGCTGCCCTGGTAGACCCGCTCGAACCCGTCCTCCGAGTTCGAGACGGTCTCGATCGGCGCCCACCAGGCATCCGCGGCGGGCGTGGGAAGGCTCTCCACGGAAACGCCCAACCAGTCATTGCCCTGGCCGATTCTCGAGACGCCGGTGGCGGCGCCGCTGCCGTCGTGAGCCCGCCTCGTGTCGCCGACTTCGTACCATGCGGATGGGTTGCCGCCGCCTCCGAGCATCATCAGGGCCCACTCCTGGCCGAGCCGACAGCGGACCGCGCCGTCCGCCCCATTGCGGACCGTGACCGAGACGCTGAGCGTCGGATGGAGCCGGTCGCCGCCCAGGGAGATCGACTTCACGATATCCACGACGCGGTCGCCGTCGGGCGTCCGGAGCGTCGCCGGCGCCTGGGTCACGACGCCGTTCGCGGTGAGCTCGAGGATCTCGTTCGGGGCCTCGAGCCCGGTCCCCAGGTCGGCGAGGTCTCCAGCCCCGAAAGCGGCCGGCGTGGCATCAGCGGGCAGGAATCGGACGAGCCCGGACCGCCGCTCGTGGTCGTCGTAGCGGAGCCGATCCACGAGGCCGGCCTCCTTGGATCGAACGATGTCGTGGATGGAGGCCAGGGCACTGCCGTCGCCGGCACGCGCCGGACCACTCGAGCCGCCCGCGCGGCGAAGCGTCTCGTGGTAGGCCTCCGGACGGCGCCGAAGCACGGAGGTGAGCGCATGGCGAGCAGCCCGCACATCCCAGTCGCCGATACCGGCGCCCTCGTCCAGGTCCACGGTGACGACCTGGCCCTCGGTCGCGAGCCTGACCTCGTCCCGTCCGTCAAGGTCCAGGTCCCGGATCTCCGACCCGACGCTCGTCCCGAGCGCCCGATCGGCGGCGTCCTCCGCGGCGACGAGGTGGGCGATTGTCGCGAGGCGGAGATGCGGCAGGTAGATGCCCCCGAACAGGCCGTGCCAGTAGATGTCGTTCGATTGTCCCCGGAGGAGGTCGTCCTGGGCGGTCGCGCGCCCAGCTCCGGGCGGCATCGTCGCGACCTTGTCCGAGACCCTGAGCATCCGCTTGTGGAGGTCGTTGATCTCGCGATATTTCACCTGGAAGTGTCGCCACGAGGCGCCCCGCAACCAGCGCGCTTCCGGTCGGCCCTCAGCGCGGGCTCGCTCGAGCGAATCGTGGAAGGCCCGGCTCTCCTCCGGCGGCAGGGCCCACTCGCCCATCTCGGCGTACGACCCGACCGGGAGGTAGACGCGGCCGAGCGGCCGGTTCGCGGCGAGCCAGTCCGACGGCGTCGTGGTCGTCAGCCAGCCGGCATTCGCCTCGAGCGCCTCGAGGAACCGCTCGACCCAGCGCTCCTCGCCCCAGCAGTGCTTCCACGTGGACGGCCAGGCGCCGAACTTCTCCCCGTCGTCGCCCATCGTGCCCAGCCGGGCCCCGTCCTCCGTGGCGTGGTCCCACAGGTAGGCGATGACCTCGTCCACCTGGCGGAACGGAATCCGGTAGCGGAGCCCCTGCTCAGTGCCGAAGACCGTGAGCAGCTTGCCCTGGTCATCCGTGGTGTACGGGCCCCACATCGCGTCCTCCGGGATCGCCGCGGCCCGGAAGTGCGCGTCATCCACGATCGTGCTCTCGTAGCCCGCACCTGCGAGCGAAGTCGGGAGGTCCGGCTCCCAGACACGCTCGGCGAGCCAGGCGGCCTTCGGCCGGCGGCCGAACAGTCGCTCGACTTCGTCCGCCATCAGCGTCAGCTGGCTGAGGCGATCACGTTCGGGCAGGGAGGCGAGGACCGGCTCGAAATAGCCGCCGCCGAGGATCTCCACCTGACTGCGCTCGACGAGCGCGCGAAGCCGACCGATGAAGTCCGGATGCTCCGCCCCGAGCCACTCCAGGAGCGGGCCCGTGTAATGGAGCGCCAGGCGGACGCCCGGATGCCGCTCGATGGCCTCCACCATGGGCAGGTACGCGTGCCGATACGTCTCTTCGATCACCCAGCCGAAATTCCCGACCGGCTGATGGTTGTGGAGCGTCAGGGCGAGGGCAATGCGACGAGACACCGGACGACTCCCGAGGAAATGGTTCTTGACATGGATCGAGCCCGCTGATACGGTTTGCTAAACCGGTTTGCTAAACCGCTTTTCCGGTTCAAGTCCCGATCATACACGGCGGCGCGACACGCGCCACCTGACGGGCACATCTCGGGCTGTGGAGGAGCTTGTGGAGCAGGCGACACGTCGGACGACGATCGCGGACGTGGCCCGGGAAGCGGGAGTGTCCAAGGCCGCTGTGTCCTTCGCGTTCAACACGCCCGAGCGGTTGAGCTCGGAGACCGTGGCGCGCATCCGCGGCATCGCGACGACCCTGGACTACCGCCCGGACCCCGTGGCGCGGATGCTGGCGCAGCGGCGAACCTGGACGATCGGAATCCTCACGCCCCAGGGTCTGGACGTCATTTTCACCAATCCGTACTTCGGGGAGTTCAGCGCCGGTGTTGCCACGGCGGCCGAGGCGGCCGGCCTGGCGATCCAGTTCATCTCACCGCTCCACGGATCGCTGACGCGCGCCGTGGATCGGGCCAGCGTGGACGGGATCATCGCGGTCGGCCTGGGCGCAGACCACCCGGAGGTCGGCCAGATCCGTCGATCCGGCCTTCCGTTCGTGACCGTGGACTCCACGGCCCTTCCGGACGAGCCTGCGGTCGTCGTTGACGACGAGGGCGGTGCACGGGCAGCCGGCGCCCACCTCGTGAGCCTGGGCCATCGGGCCTTTCTCGTGATCGGCATCGAGCCGCCGTCCGCCGTTCAGGCCACCGATGCCGCGTGGGTCACCTCGCGCCGCCTGCGCGGCTATCGCGCCGCGGCCGCCGACGTGGGTGTGGCGATCCAGGACGACGCGGTCGTGCTGGGCCCGGCGAGCATGGAGGGCGGGATCGCCTGCTTCCATCGCGCCTGGGCGGCCGGCATCCGTCCGACGGCCGTCCTGGCCATGAGCGACGCCATGGCCATCGGTGCCCTGCGCGCCGCACGCGAGCTGGGTCTCCGGGTCCCCGCCGACCTGTCGATCGTCGGGTTTGACGACCTGGACGTCGCCCAGTACACGGACCCGCCGCTCACCACCGTCCACCAGCCCAATCGAGCGAAGGGCGAGGAGGCGGTGCGGCTGCTGCTGGACGGGGGCCGCCGCCGCGATGCACAGGAGCCCACGATCCACCATTTCGACACGCACCTGGTCGTCCGCGGTTCCACCGCACTCGCGCCGCAGCCGCGGCAGGAGGTGGTCGACGCCAGGACGTGAGGCAACGCGCCCCGCGTTTGCGGGGCCGAATGAGATCGGGGCGCCGGATGGCCCGGACCCCATGAGCCACCGGGGCGGGATCACCCGACCGACGTGGATCAGCTACCGGCAGGAGGAGAACGCAAACCGATGAAGATCACCAGGAGACTTGGAGCGCTGCTCGCGACGATCGCGATCGTCGCGGCGGCCTGTGGCAGCGGCGCCAGCCCGGCGCCATCAATTGGTCCCAGCACCGAGCCGACGGTCACGCCGACCGAGGCCGGACCTGTTGCCCTCTCGGGCACGTTGACCGTCTGGCACGCTTATGGCTCGTCCGGCGGGTCCGCCGAGTTCCGCGCCTTCTCGCGGGTCCTCGAGGACCTCAAGGCCAAATACCCGGACCTGACCATCGACGCCATCGAGATCAAGTTCGATGACCTGTACAAGAACTTCGAGACGGAATCCGCCGCCGGCGGCGGGCCCGACATGTTCATCGGCCCCAACGACAGCCTCGGCAATGAGGCTCGCGGTCAGTACCTCGTGGACCTGACCGGCAAGATCGACGACGTTCTTGCCAGCTCGAATGACGTCTCCGTCGCCGGCTCGCAGGTTGACGGCAAGGTGTACATGGTTCCAGAGTCCCTCAAGGCCGTGGCCATGTACTACGACAGCAAGGTCGTCACGACGCCGCCAACCACCGCCGACGAGCTCCTCGCCTACGTCAAGGGCGGCGGCAAGGTCGGCATGATCACCGGCGCCTACTTCGGTTGGGGCCTCTACTCCGCCTTCGGCGGGGCGATCTTCGACGACGCGGGCAAGTGCGTTGCCGACGCCAACAGCGGCGTCGCGGATGCCCTCGCCTTTGCCGCGGAGCTCAAGGCCGCCGGGGCGCTCGTTGACTCGAACTACGGCAAGGTCAACGACGCGTTCATCAACGGCGACATCGACATCATGTTCAACGGCAACTGGACGCTCGGCGACTACAAGTCCGCCCGCCCGGACCTCGCCGTTGGCGCCTTCCCCGGTGGCTCGGGCGGCCCGGGTCGCACGATGACCGGCGTGGACGGCTGGTACATCAACGCGGCATCCAAGAACGTGGACCTCGCGATCGCCGTCGCCAAGGAGCTCGTCTCCGCGTCGGCGCAGCGGACCTATGTGGACATCGCCGGCCATGTCCCGTCCAACAAGGACGTGACCGTCCTCGATCCGCTCGTGAAGGGCTTCACGGACGCGATCCTCGCGGGCGAGGCGCGTCCCCAGTTCGAGCAGTTCGGCAACTACTGGGGCCCGTTCGGCGACGCATGGGCCAAGGCCGTTCCCGACGACGGCTCTGCCGGCGGGAACACGACCGAGCTCGTCGCCGCGGCGTGCACTACGCTCGGCAAGTAGCACTCACACCGTAACGCGTCCGGCCCACCGGGCCGGGCAACGAGTGGGGCATCCCGTGGGTGCCCCACTCGTCGGACACTCGGCGCGCCGATCCGCGAGAGGAGGTTCCGTGGCCACTGCAACAGCTCCGGGCCGATCGCTGCGATCTCGCCTGCTCGGCTCGGGACGGTCCAGCCGGATCGCGTATCTCTATCTGGTTCCGGCGTTCCTTGTGATGAGCATCATCACGATCTATCCCCTGGCGTTCCAGGTCTGGATGTCGTTCACCGACATGCAGCTCATCCACCTGAACCTGCGGCTCGGCAAGTCGCCGGACATCGTGGGGATCCAGAACTACATCGACATCATTTCCAGCCAACTGGCGATCCCGAACTACAACTTCCTGCGCCTGATCGTCTACAACCTGTGGTGGGCGGTGTCCAACGTGGCCATCCACCTGGTCCTCGGCGTCGGAATCGCCCTGCTGCTCAACTCGAAAGGGCTGAAGTTCCGGAAGTTCTACCGGGCCATGTTCATCCTCCCGGTCGTCATCCCGCCGATCATCGTGGCCACGGTCTGGGCGAACATGTTTGACGCCCAGAACGGCGCGATCAACCTGCTGATCGGGGGTGTCGGCGGCTTCCTGGGGATGCCCGCCGAGGTGTTCCGGATCGACTGGCTGCGCCAGGTCCAGTCGCCCATCGACTGGCTGCTCCCGTCATGGAGCGGCGGTCCAAATCTCGCGCTGCCGCTCGCGTTCTACGCGATGCTCGCCACGAATACGTGGCTCGGCTGGCCGTTGAACTCGGTGGTTGCTACGGGCGCCCTCCAGAGCATCCCCCACGAGCTGTACGAGGCGGCCGAGATCGACGGCGCGTCGTCCTGGCAGCGGTTCCGGCACATCACCATGGCGTACCTCCGCCCGGCGATGATCCCGTACGCGATCTACGGCTTCGTGATCACGTTCAACCTGTTCCACCTCGCCTTCTTCATGTCCCAGGGCGGGCCGGCGGGGCGGACGGAACTGCTGGTCACGCAGGCGTACCACCTCGCCAACGACCAGAAGCTGTACGGGGTGGGCGCGGCATTCGCCGTGATCATGTTCTTCATCCTGCTCGCGATCACGCTCGTCGCGAACCGCCTCACGAAGGCGACCCAGAGCTACAGCCTGTGAGGTCGCGACGATGAGCGTGATCGCAAAGGAACCCCTGTACGCCGCCGCGGTGGTTCGTGACCGACCGCGATTCTTCCTCTGGAGCCGACGCGGCGAACCCGGCCTGGTCCGTCAGATGCTGCTGCAGCTGCTCTGCCTGGCAGTGCTGTTCACCGTGCTGTTCCCGATCGTGTGGGTGGTCAGCCTGTCCCTTGACCCGCTCAACCGCTCGCGGCCGCTGGGCCTCAACATCTTCCCGCCCGGCGCGACGCTGGAGGCCTACGCCCAGGTCCTGCGGCAGCCGACGAACAACGCGATCTCGTTCCTGGAACTGACGCTCAACAGCCTGAAGATCGCGCTCGGCACGTCGCTGATCTCGGTCGGCATCGGCGTCTCGGCCGCGTACGCCTTCTCGCGCCTCAAGTTCCGCGGACGCGAGGTCCTCATGATCTCGATCCTTGGCGTGCTGATGCTGCCCGCCGTCGCAACGCTGACGCCCCTGTTCGTCCTGCTCAACTCGGTTCGGCTGGACCTTCCGATCATCGGCGCCATCAACCTCCGTCAGTCGCTCCTCGGCGTCGGGCTCGCCGTCGTGTCGGGCCTCCTGCCGTTCGCGATCTGGAACCTGAAGGGCTACCTGGACACGATCCCGCGGGACCTGGAGGAAGCCGCCGCCGTTGACGGCGCCAGCATCAACCAGACCTTCCTGAAGGTGGTGCTACCGCTGTCCGTCCCGGCCCTCGCCGTCACCGGATTCCTTGGGTTCATCGCCGGCTGGACGGAGTTCTACTTCACGTCCACGTTCCTGTCCGGCCAGGTGCGCGATCACACGCTCGCGCTTGCGCTGAACGCCATGGTCGGGCAGTTCGCGAGCACGCCGTGGTCGCTCTTCTCGGCCTTCGCGATCCTGTTCGCGATCCCCCCCGCGATCGTCTACTTCATCGTCCAGCGCTGGATCACGTCCGGGCTGGCGATCGGGGCGGTCAAGGGTTGAGGGCGAGCGCCACGGTCGAGCGGGCGGGCAGCACCGGGAGCGGTACGTAGCCGTTCAGGCCGCCCGCAGGCGTGACGGACGGTGGTGCGGCGAACGGTCCGATGGCGTCATCCGACGCGTAGACCACGCTGGCGACGGGCCGGCCGCACAGGGGCCCGGCATCCAGCGTGAGGGCGAGCGCCGGCGCCGGTTCCTCGCCCAGGTTCTGGATGACGAGAGCGACTCCGTCCCCGCGCCACCGGAGCGTGGCCGCCACGTCGCCGCGCGACGCGTCCAGGCGGATGACGGCACCGGTGGCGAGCTCAGGGTGTGCCGCGCGAAGCCGGATGAGGGCGCGGTACTGGAGGAGGAGGGACGCCGGGTCCGCGACCTCTCGCTCCACGTTCGAGGTGTCCGGGTCCGGCCCGAACGGCTCCCAGGGCGTGCCCGCCGTGAACCCGAATCCGGGCCCGACCGAGGTCCACGGGAGTGGTGTCCGGATGTCCTCGTCCGGCTTGGTCCCGCGCATCCCGAGCTCTTCGCCGTAGTACACGAAGGGCGTACCCGGTCCGGTGAGGAGCGCCGCAGCGGCGAGCTTCGCGCCGGCGATGTCGCCTCGCAGCTCGGTCATCGTGCGCGGCTGGTCATGGTTGGTCAGGAAGGTGGCCGCGCCGCCCTCCGGGTAGCGATCCGCGATCTCGACGAGCCCGGCCTCGAGCGACGTCGCGTCGCCGAGACGGATCGCCCCCAGGATCGCGGAGCCGATCCCGAAGTCGAAGGCGAGATCGAGCGACCCGTCGGCGACGTACGAGACGGTGGTCGCCCGGGGGTCCCAGACCTCGCCGACGAGCATGGCATCCGGGTGTTCGGCGCGCAGCTTGTCGCGGAACGCTGCGAGCCAGGCGCGGGTCGCCGGCGTGTTCACCTGGGCATCCGGACCGGTCTCGATCAGGTGCTTCGCCGCGTCGAGGCGGAAGCCGTCCACGCCGGCGTCCAGCCAGCGGCGCGCGATCCGCTCCAGCTCGTCGGTCACGGCCGGGTTGGCCAGGTTGAGGTCCGGCATCTGGTCGCTGAACGCGCCGTAGTACCAGCCCGCCGGGGACGAGTGCCACGGCGAGCCGCCGGCCACGCCCGGCCAGTTTGGGTCCGAGTCCGCCCAGATATACCAGTCGCGATGAGCGCCGCCGGCGAGCGCGTCGAGGAACCAGGGGTGATCCGCCGACGTGTGGTTGAGGACGAGGTCCAGGATCACCGCAATGCCGCGCTCGTGGGCGGCGTCGAGGAAGGTCCGGAACGCCCCCGCGTCGCCATAGTCTTGTTCGATCCGCTCGTAGTCGATGATGTCGTAGCCGTGATAGCTTCCGGCCTCGAAGGTCGGCATCAGCCAGATGCCGGTGACCCCCAGGTCGTCGGTCGTCGTGGGGTCGCCGTCGTTCAGGTAGTCGAGCCGGGACGTCAGGCCGGCCAGGTCGCCGATCCCGTCACCATCCGCGTCCGCGAACGACCGGACGAAGATCTCGTAGAAGACCCGGTCGGACCACCACGGGCCGGAGCCCGGTTCGGGTACCGGCGCGGCGCAGGTCGGCGGCGCAGCGCCGTCGCTCGGGGCGGGGGAGGAGGTCCCGGTCGCGGATGCGGAGGAGGGGGCCGACCCCGTCGGCATGTTGGATGTGCACGCGACCAGCAGAATCGCCACCACCAGCCCGAGTTCGGGCCGGACTCGTCGGGGCGGTCGCGCCCGGGCCCGTCCTGAATTGGAAGTCACGAGGGAGTCCGATCCGGTGAGTCGTCGCGCATCCGAGCCCCAGTATCGCATCGCCTCCGGGCCGCCCCCCGACGCGGCTGCGACGGTGGAACCGCAATGACGGCGACCGTCCCGGCCTGGGCTCGAGACGCGGTCTTCTATCAGGTCTTTCCGGACCGGTTCGCCGCCAGCCCGCGCGTCACGAAGCCCGGGCCGATGGAGTCGTGGCCCGCACCGCCGACCCTCCACGGCTACAAGGGAGGCGACCTCCTGGGCCTCGCCGGTCGGCTCGGGGAGCTCGTGGACCTCGGCGTCACCGCGCTGTATCTGAATCCGATCTTCAGCGCGGCCTCCAACCATCGCTACAACACCTACGACTTCCTCGAGGTGGACCCCCTGCTCGGGGGTGATGCGGCCTTTCGCGAGCTGCTCGACGCCGCCCACGCCCGTGGCCTCCGCGTGATCCTCGACGGCGTGTTCAACCATGTTGGCCGCGGATTCTGGGCGTTCAACCACGTCGTCGAATCGGGCTCGGCGTCGCCATATCGGGACTGGTTCTACCTGGATGACGACGTCCTCTCGGGGCGGCGTGGCGTCCTCCACCAGGACCACCTCTTTCCGGAGGACGGCCTGCGCGGCTACCGCTCCTGGTGGGACGTGCCCTCGCTGCCCAAGCTTCGCATCGAGAATCCGGCGGTCCGTCAATACGTGATGGGTGTCGTGGAGCACTGGACGCGGTTCGGGATCGACGGCTGGCGTCTCGACGTCCCCCAGGACATCGAGGATCCCACGTTCTGGCCGGAGTTCCGCCGGCGCGTCCGGGCGATCAACCCGGAGGCATATCTCGTCGGCGAGATCTGGCACGAGGCCCCGGAATGGCTGTCGGGCGACCGCTTTGACGCCCTCATGAACTATCCGCTCGGTCTGGCCATCCTGGGCTTCGTGGGCGGGCCGCACCTCGACTACGGGGTGATCCACGGGCAGGCGAACTATCGGGACTCGCTCGTCGAGCTCGACGGCCCCAGGTTCGCCGAGCAGCTGATCCGGAACATGACCCTCAACGCCCCGGAGACCACGGCCGTGCAGTTCAACGTGATCGGCAGCCACGACTCGCCGCGGGCCCGGAGCGTGCTCAGCGGGGACGTGGTCCGCCTTCGCCTGGCGGCGCTTCTCCAGCTCACCCTGCCCGGAACGCCGTCGATCTACTATGGCGACGAGATCGCCATGAGCGGGGGACCGGATCCGGATTGCCGCCGCGCCTACCCCACGCGCCTCGAGGAGGTGGAGCCGGAGGGTCTCGTGCATCGGTCCTTCGTGCGGGCGGCCATCCGGGCGCGTCGCCGCCATGTGGCGCTCCGGCGGGGCGAGGTCGACGCACTGGTCGCCGAGGGCCGGGCCGTGCTCCTGGAGCGGACCGCCGACGGCCACCGGGCGGTCGTGGCCGTCAACGCGGCAGACGAGCCGTGTCGGCTCGCCCTCACGGATGGGGGGTATGGCGGCCTTCGCGTGCTGGACGAACTCACGGTCGGACGCGCCACGCCGGGATCAGGATGGATCTCGCTCGACTCGCGGAGCGCGGTCGTCCTGGTGGACGACTGACCTCGGGTAACCCCGGCGTCAGTCGCGGGCCGCGCCGACGAGGACGCCCGCGGCGGGAAGGTAGAGCCGCTCCGCGTATTCGTGGAGCATCCGCGTCGTCGAGAACCGCCAGATCGCGCCCGCGATGGAGCGGCGCATCCAGCCGATCCAGGCGGCCGGGAGGCCGTCGGCGCCGCGCTGGTAATACGCGGGCACGACCTCCGATTCGAGGATCCGGTACAGGTCCTGCGCGTCCGACCAGTCCTGGGCGGCCTCGTCCGGACTCGACTCGCGTCCGCCGATCGCCCATCCGTTGTCGCCCTGGAAGCCCTCATCCCACCAGCCGTCGAGCACGGACGCGTTCACGACGCCATTCGCGGCCGCCTTCATGCCGGACGTGCCCGACGCCTCGAGCGGGCGGCGCGGGTTGTTCAGCCAGACGTCCACGCCCTGCACGAGGAACCGGGCGATCCGCATGTCGTAGTCCTCCAGGATGAAGACCCGGCCCCGGAGCGCGGCGCTCCGCGTCCGGGTGAAGATCTCCTGGATCACCGACTGGCCGGGCCGGTCTGCCGGATGGGCCTTGCCGGCGAAGACGATCTGGACGGGACGCTCGGCGTCGTGGACGAGTCGGGCGAGCCGATCCATGTCCGTGAAGATCATCCCGGCCCGCTTGTACGTGGCGAAGCGACGCGCGAAGCCGATCGTCAGGACGTTCGGGTCGAGGGCAGCGTCGAGCTCGTCGAGGACCGCCGGCGGTTCGCCGTGCCGTGCGAGTTGCGCCCGCAGCCGGCGACTCGCGAAGTGCGCCAGCTCGCCTTTCTGGCGAAGATGCGTCTCCCAGAGTTCGGTGGCGGGGATCCGGTCGATCCGCTCCCACCAGCGTCCGGCCTCCGTGCCCGGGTCGAGGTGATCGAGATCCGCGTCGAGGTACCGCGCGAGGAGCTCCCGAAGGGGCGTCCCGACCCAGGTCGGCGTATGGACCCCGTTCGTGACCCCGAGGATCTCGTGCGGCACGACCTCATGCCACGTGCTGTTCGCGGTCCGCGCGTGGAGCTGGCTCACGGCGTTGGCGCCGCTCGTCAGGCGGAGGCTGAACGCGGTCATGTCGAACTGCGAGGTGTCGCCGTCCGCGCCAAGGCCGATGGCCAGCACCCGGTCAACAGGCACGCCACCGGTGTTCGGTCGGCCGTCGCCGTCGAGGAGCGCGCCCGCGACTCGCCGGACGAGCCCGGTGTCGAACCGCTCATTCCCGGCCGAGACCGGCGTGTGGATCGTGAAGACGCTGTCCCGCCGGATTCGGGCCAGGGCGTCGTCCAGCGGGACCCCCGTTGCCACGAGCTCGCGCGCCCGCTCGGCCAGCAGGAAGGCGGAGTGACCCTCGTTGAGGTGCCAGACGGAAGGCTCGATCCCGAGCGCCCGGATCGCTCGAACCCCGCCGACGCCGAGCACGAGCTCCTGGTGAAGCCGCATCTCGCGGCCTCGGACGTAGAGCTGGTGGGTGATCGGCCGGTCGCCTTCGTCGTTCTCCGGGGAGTCCGTGTCCAGGAGCAGGAGTGGGACACGCCCGACCTGGGCGGTCCACACGTCGGCCCGAACGTCCCGGCCCGGCAGCTCGACGGTCACCGTCAGGTGGCTACCCTCTCTGTCCAGGGCCCGCAGGAGCGGCAGCCGCGACAGGTCGTAGTTCGGGTAGGCGTGCTCCTGGTGGCCATCGGCATCGATCGTCTGGAGGAAGTAGCCCCGGCGGTAGAGGAGCCCGACGGCGACCAGGGGCAGTGCCATGTCGCTCGCGGTCTTGAGGTGATCGCCGGCGATCACGCCCAGGCCGCCGGAGTAGATCCCGAGCGATTCGTGCAGCCCGTACTCCGCGCAGAAGTAGGCGATCGGACCCGTCAGCTCGCTCGCATGCTGCTGATGGAACCAGTGGTCGCGACCGTTCGCGAGGTAGCGGTCGAACTCGCCGATGACCTCGGCGTACTCGGCCATGTAGTCCGAGCTGTCGAGGAATTCGGTCCACCGGATCGGACCGGCGAGGACCGGGATCGGGTTCCGGTTCCGGCCCCACGCCACGGGGTCCAACCTGGCAAAGAGCGCCTTCGCCTGGGGATGCCACGTCCACCACAGGTTGTAGGCCAGGCGGTGCAGCCCTTCCAGGCTCGGCGGCACGCGGACGACCGTCGTCTGTGCCGACGGAATGCGGACGAGGGGATCCATGCGCGCGGCAGTGTACCGGTTCACGCCCGCGGTCGAGCGACCTTCGGCGGCGCGCCGTTCGTGTCCGTCCGCGGCCGATACCATGCCCTCGTGCCGATCCGTGTCGCCTTCCTCGCCGCCGAGTGCGAACCCTGGGCGAAGACGGGCGGGCTCGCCGACGTCGTGGATGCCCTGGCCCGCGCACTCGGGGCCGTCGGCGCCGTCGGGCGCGCCGGGGGCGGGGCCCTCGAGCTGCCGGTGGACGTCTTCCTGCCGCGCTATCGATCCGTCGTGGTGCCCGAGGATCGGGTGACCGGCGAGCGCAGCGTGACCGTTCCGGACCCGGCCACCGGCCGACGGGCGACGACGGACGTCCGCATCGTTGACGTGGCCGCGGACGGCTACCGGCTTCGGCTGGTTGATCACCCGGCCTCGTTCGATCGGGCCGGCGGCTACTACGGCGACGCCGACGGTGACTACCCCGACAACGCCGCGCGGTTCGGGATCTTCTGCCGGGCCGCGCTGGCGGCCCGCCGGTCGGTGGGCCGCCCGCCGGACGTCCTCCACCTCCACGACTGGCACGCCGCACCGGCGGTCCGCTATGGCGATCTGGGCCCGGACGGACCCGCAATCGTCCTGTCCGTGCACAACCTGGCGTATCACGGCTGGACGCCGCGTCGCCGCGTCTCCGACCTTGGACCTGAGTGGACGGCGTTGCTG
>JBKJVO010000175.1:0-4699 GCA_046717305.1 Candidatus Limnocylindrales bacterium | reverse complement strand
GAACTGGCTCGGCCCGGTCATCGACGCGAAGGCCGTCGCCCGCCATCAGGGGGCCGTCGGCGAGGCGCGCCGGGACGGCAGCGTCTTCACCGGGGGCGAGCATCTGACCGACGGCGACCTTGCCCGCGGGTTCTACGTCGAGCCGACGGTGGTCGGGCTGCCTGCCGGCCACAGACTGTTCCAGGACGAGCTGTTCGCGCCGTTCACCGCGATCGCGGCAGTGGATTCGCTCGACGAAGCGATCTCACTTGCCAACGACTCCGCCTACGGCCTCACGGCCGGCGTCTACAGCGAGGATCGAGCCGAGGTCGAACGCTTCCTGGACGAGATCCATGCGGGCGTGCTCTACGTCAACCGACGTGCCGGCGCCACGACCGGGGCATGGCCGGGCGTCCAGGCGTTCGGCGGCTGGAAGGGGAGCGGCTCAACCGGCAAGGCCGGCCTGTCCATGTACTACGTCGCGCAGTTCATGCGGGAGCAGAGCCACACGGTCGTAGACTGAGGGGCGGGGCGGGTCGACGCGAAGGAGCGAGCATGAACCCGATTCGAACGTGGATCGTCGGTGTCGCGATCGCCGGCTTCGGTGTCGCCGCCATCGGTTGCGCCGGGGCAGACTCGGCGGGCGCCACGCCTGGTGCAGCCGGTGCCACGGGCGCCGTCGCCCCGACGGTCGCCCCGAGCCCCTCATTCGCCGGCCAGGTGATCGACATCGTCGCGAAGGATCGGGAGTTCTCGCTGACGGAGATGGAAGTCGCCGCCGGATCGGCATTCGAGATCCGGTTCGAAAATCAGGACAACTACGACCATGCGATCTACGTCACGGAGGGCGTCCGGCCATCGAATCTGAGCAGCGAAGTCGAGGCCATGGCGTTCTTCGAGACCAGCTTGTTCAAGGGTGAGTACGTCAGGGGTCCCGCGACCATCACCTACCGCGTCGCCGGGCTCGCGCCCGGGACCTATCAGTTCTTCTGTCCGCCCCACCCGCCCATGCTGGGCACGGTCGAGGTCAGGTAGAGGAAGCTCGGCGCGGACGCGGCGCTCCGACGCGGGGATCCTGCGGCGGGTGCGGACCGGGACCACGTAGTCCCGTCCACGGCTCGGGCTTCCTCGGTCAGCCCGGAGCCTGCTCGGCGTCCCTGGGTGTCGACGGCTCGATGGAATCGGCCGGGCCCGCAGTCGCCTGCTCGCTCGTCGGGGTTCCTGTCGCCGGGGTTTGGGTTGGCGCGGTGGCGTCGGGCTCTGGGCCGGCCGCCTGCTCAGGTGCCTTCGCGCGCCGCTTGCCCTTGCCACCTCGGGGCAGGTGATCGCGCGGCCACGCCGTGTCCGCGGTTGTCTCCTGGGCGGCGCGCCGGGGGTCGTATCTCGTCATCGGTCACAGGATCGCACACGAGGCTGCCGGGTGCGCCGGAAGCCCTCCTCGGACCTCGGGAGGCGGCCCAATCTCTGCGCCGGCTCGCGTCGGAGGCGCCCACCGACGTCGATCAATGAGTGGCGGACCTTCCGCGACCACCGGCCTTGTCCCGGCCCGTGACGCCCCCAGCAGCAAACTCCGGGCTTCACCGGGGATTGGCCGGCGCGAGCGTCGACTCGGCAGTCCGCCGTGGCGATCCAGGCATCAGGCTGAGCACGAGACGCCGAGGCTCGGGGCTCCCGCGGCCGGCATCAGGCCGTCGCGCTGGAGCCTGGCGGGCTGCTGCCACCCGAAATGCTGCTCCCAGCATCACGACGGTCGTCAACGACGGTTCGCGGGGGGTTCGCCGGGGAGACGGGCACGGGGCTCGGGGCCGGCGCGAGCGGGCGATGCGGGGGACAGGTCGGCACAGACGTTCGATCGCTTACCGGACCTCGAACCCCACCGCCGGGCGGAGCCTGCCTCATGCTAGACTCGGGTATCCAGACTGCATAAACCCTATGCGTTTCACACGCCCCGAGGTGCTCCGTGGCCCAGGCCCCGTCTCGGCTCGCGCAGGCGCGGCCGGTCCCGCACATCGTCACCGAGATCCCGGGCCCGAAGGCCCGTGCGCACGTCGCCTACGACGAGAAATGGACCTCGCCGAGCCTGCCCCGCGCCTACCCGATCGTCCCGGTCCGCGGGGAGGGCCTGACCGTCGAGGACATCGACGGCAACCTCTTCCTCGATTTTGCGGCCGGCATCGCGGTGACTTCCACCGGCCACTCCCATCCCCAGGTCGTCGCGGCGATCAAGGAGCAGGCGGCCAACCTCATCCACTTCTCGGCGAGCGACTTCTACCTGCCGATCTACGCCGAGGTGTGCGAGCGCCTGGCCAGGCTCACGCCGATCAAGGGCGGCCGCGCCCGGACCTATCTGGGCAACTCCGGCGCGGAGGTCGTCGAGGCGTCAATCAAGCTCGCCCGCTATGCGACGGGGCGCCAGAACGTCGTCGCGTTCCTGGGCGCCTTCCACGGACGAACATACGGCGCCCTGAGCCTGACCGCCTCCAAGTCGAGGTACCACGCCCACTTCGGGCCG
This sequence comes from Candidatus Limnocylindrales bacterium, assembly GCA_046717305.1. Taxonomy (GTDB): domain Bacteria; phylum Chloroflexota; class Limnocylindria; order Limnocylindrales; family CSP1-4; genus UBA5189. Next base: position 2,208 of record JBKJVO010000175.1, on the reverse strand, counting down.
CTCCTCCCGGGCATCTATCACGCACCGTTCGGGACCGTCGAGGGCCTGAAGTGGTTCGACGAGGTCCTGTTCGAGAAGCTGGTCCCGGCGGACGAGGTCGCGGCGATCATCGTCGAGCCGATCCAGGGCGAGGGCGGCTATCTCGTTCCCGAGGACGGGTTCATGCCGGGCCTCCGCGAGCTGTGCGACCGCCACGGGATCCTCCTCATCGCCGACGAGATCCAGTCGGGCGTCGGGCGAACGGGCGCGATGTGGGCCGTGGACCTCTGGGACGTGAAGCCGGACATCCTCCTGACCGCGAAGGGGATCGCGTCGGGCATGCCGATCGCGGCGATGGTCGCCCGGGCGGACCTCCTCGAGAAGTGGGCCGCCGGCGCGCACGGGTCAACGTACGGTGGCAATCCTGTTGCCTGCGCGGCCGCGCTGGCAACGCTCGACCTCATCGAGGGTGGGCTCGTCGACAACGCCCGCGTCCGCGGCGATCAGGCGGTCGCCGGCCTCCGCCCCATGATGGCGAGCTTTCCGACGCTCATCCGCGAGATCCGCGGCCGGGGCCTGATGATCGGGATCGAGTTCGATACCGCGGCCCACGCCGAGGAAGTCCAATGGGCGTGCTTCCAGCGCGGGCTCCTGGTCCTGGAGTGCGGGAAGTCCTCCGTCCGCATGTCGCCGGCGCTCACCGTGAGCACGGACGAGATGGCGACGGCGCTTCGGCTCTTCGGTGAGGCAGTCGCCGAAGTCGACGCGCGCCGCGACGAGGTCTAGCAGCCGCCGAACCTCGTCCGCTGAGGACGAGGCGCGCAGGCGCGAGCACGCCCCGGGTGGGTGCCGGATACTTGGGGCATGCCGTCATCCAAGGTCGCGTCCATGCGCGATGCCGTCGCCGAGGTGGTCCGGGACGGTGACACGGTGGCGATCGAGGGGTTCACGCACCTCATCTCGTTCGCTGCCGGCCACGAGATCATCCGCCAGCGGAAGCGCGACCTGACCCTCGCCCGCCTGACGCCGGATCTCATCTACGACCAGATGATCGCCGGCGGCGTGGCACGGAAGCTCATCTTCAGCTGGCTCGGCAACCCCGGCGTCGGCGGGCTGGGAGCCATTCGGCGGCGGATCGAGACCGGCGAGCCGGCGGCCCTGGAGGTCGAGGAGTACAGCCATTTCGGGATGGTCGGCCGGTACACCGCCGGCGCATCCAACCTGCCGTTCTATCCCATTCGCTCCTACTTCGAGACCGATCTGCCGGTCGCCAACCCGCTCATCCGGGAGATCGATTCGCCCTACGGCGACGGCAAGGTTTACGCGGTCCCGCCCCTCAAACCGGACGTCACGATCGTCCACGCGCAGCGGGCCGATGCCGCCGGCAACACGCAGGTCTGGGGGCTTCTCGGCTGCCAGAAGGAGGCCGCCTTCGCGGCGGAGCGTGTCATCGTGGTCGTCGAGGAACTCGTGGACGAGGCGGTGATCCGCGCGGACCCGAACCGGACGATCATTCCCGGGTTGATCGTGGACGCCGTCGTCGTGGAGCCGTTCGGAGCCCATCCCTCCTACGTTCAGGGCGCGTACGACCGCGACAACCGGTTCTATCTGGGCTGGGACGCGATCACCCGCGACGAAGCGAGCATCCAGGCGTGGCTCCGCGAGTGGGTGTACGACGTGGACGGCCGAGCCGCCTACCTCGAGAAGCTGGGCGCCGACCGTGTCACGAGCCTGCGTCCGACCGCCGCGGCTCCGTCCGGTTCGGTCGATTACGGCGAGTACCGGTGAGCGCCGAGGCTCCGGTGCCCGGGCCGCCGACGCCGGCATTCTCGAAATCCGAGATGATGATCGTCGCCGCGGCGCGCGAGCTCGCCGGCCAGCGGGTCTGTTTCGTCGGCGTGGGGCTGCCGAACATCGCGGTGAACCTCGCGAAGCGGACCGTCGCGCCGGATCTGGAGCTGGTCTACGAGGCTGGGGTGTTCGGGGCGCGCCCGGCGCGACTGCCGCTCTCCATCGGCGACCCGACGATCGTCACCGGCGCGACTGCGGTCGTGTCGATGTACGAGCTGTTCAGCTTCTACCTCCAGGGCGGGCTGGTGGACGTCGGGTTCCTCGGGGCGGCCCAGATCGACCCGTTCGGCAACATCAACACGACGGTCATCGGGTCATACGACCACCCGACGACGCGCCTGCCGGGGAGCGGCGGCGCGTGCGAGATCGCGATCAACG
>JBKJVO010000174.1:0-17525 GCA_046717305.1 Candidatus Limnocylindrales bacterium | reverse complement strand
GGCGCCGAGATGGTCATGCCCGGTGACAACGTCGAGATGAGCGTCGAGCTCATCACCCCGATCGCGCTCGAGACCGGTCAGCGGTTCGCCATCCGTGAGGGTGGCCGGACCGTCGGTGCCGGCGCGGTCACGAGCATCACCGAGTAGCCCGATGGCAAAGCAGCGCATCCGAATCCGCCTCAAGGCGTACGACCACCGACTGCTGGATCAGTCGGCGGCCCAGATCGTCGAGACGGCCCAGCGCACCGGCGCCGACATCGTCGGACCGGTGCCGTTGCCCACGCGGATCGAGAAGTTCACCGTCATCCGCTCGCCCTTCATCGACAAGGACAGCCGGGAGCAGTTCGAGATCCGTACGCACAAGCGGCTCGTGGACATCCTGGACCCGTCGTCCAAGACCGTCGATGCCCTGATGCGACTCTCGCTTCCGGCGGGCGTCGACATCGAAATCAAGATGTGATGAACCTCCACACGACCCTCATCGCCGCTGGTTCGCGTCCAGCCCACGGCGGCGACGAGCACCTGAGCGAAGGCATGAACCCTCCGAGGACCGAGGCGACGCCCCCGCTAGCCAGCGGTCCGAGGATGCGAGGGCGCGCAGGCGCCAACGCAGGGATGGGCCGGAGCAGCGAGCGATGAGCATCGGACTCATCGGCCGGAAGGTCGGCATGACCCAGGTCTTCCAGGAGGACGGCACGATGGTGGCGGTCTCCGTGCTGGAGGTCGCCCCGAATACCGTGACCGGCTTCCGCACCGTGGAGCGCGACGGCTACACGGCCGTCCAGCTCGGGACGGACGAAAAAAAGAAGCTCAACAAACCGCGCGCCGGCAAGCTCAAGGGCCTGCCGTCCGTGGCAATCGTGCGCGAGTTCCGCATGGACGACCCGTCGGGATACGAGGTCGGCCAGACGATCGCCGTCGCGGACATGTTCGCGCCCGGGGATCTGGTTGACGTGACCGGTGTCTCCAAGGGCAAGGGCTTCGCGGGACACATCAAGCGCCACCACTTCGCGAGTGGCCCCAAGACCCATGGATCGGACCACCACCGTGCGCCCGGCTCCATCGGCCCCGGCACCACGCCCGGTCGCGTCTACAAGGGCGTCCGCATGGCGGGCCACATGGGCCACGAGCAAGTCACGACCAAGAAGGTCAAGGTCGTCCGGGCAGACGCCGACCGGAACCTGCTCCTGCTCAAGGGCACGCTTCCCGGCGCGCGAGGCGGCCTGATCCTCGTGAAGAAGGCCTGACCGATGCCCCAGACCACCCTGTACGACCGGACCGGCGCCTCCGTCGGCAGCATTGAGCTCAACGATGAGCTCTTCGCGGCCCCGGTGAACGTCGCCGTGCTCCATCAGGTCGTGACCGCCCAGCTGGCCGGCCGCCGGACGGGCACCCACGACACGAAGACCCGCGGCGAGGTCCGCGGCGGCGGCGCGAAGCCGTACCGCCAGAAGGGCACCGGCCGCGCCCGGCAGGGGTCGCGCAGCGCCCCGCACTACCGCGGCGGCGGGGCCGTGTTCGGACCGCACCCGCGCTCCTACGAGCAGCGTCTGCCGAAGAAGATGCGCCGGCTTGCGCTCCGCGGCGCGCTGACCGCAAAGCTCGGCGATGCGGCGATCCGCGTCGTGGACACGTTCGCGCTCGAGCGGATCAAGACGAAGGACTTCCTGGGCATCCTTGTGGCGCTCAATGCGACCGGTCGCGTGCTCGTCGTCGCCCCGACGTCGGACGAGCAGCTGAAGCTCTCGGCCCGGAACCTCCCGACCGTGAGCGTGATCCTGGCCGACTCGCTCAACGGCGTTGACCTGATCAAGGCAGACACCATCGTCATCGAGCAGCCCTCGCTGGCACGGATGGAGGAGGTGTACCTGTGAGCGCGCTGACCGCTCCCGAGATCATCCTCCGCCCGGTGATCAGCGAGAAGTCGATCGACGAGGCAAGCCGCGGCAAGTACACGTTCGCCGTGCACACCCACGCCAACAAGATCCAGATCAAGGCGGCGGTCGAGGAGCTCTACAAGGCGGACAAGGTCAACGTGGTGGCCGTGAACGTCATGACGAAGCAGCCGCGGACGAAGTCGACAGGGACGCGCCGAGGGCGCATCACGGGCCGGATCTCCGGCTGGCGCAAAGCCGTCGTGACCCTGGCCCCCGGCCAGAAGATCCAGTTCTTCGAGGGGGTCTAGGCAATGCCGCTGCGAAGCTACAAGCCGACCTCGCCCGGGCTCCGGGGCATGACTCGCTCGACCTTCGAGGAGATCACGACCGACCAGCCGCACAAGCCGCTCCTCGAGCCGCAGAAGCGCGGCTCCGGTCGGAACAACGCGGGCCGGCTCACCGTGCGCCACCGCGGCGGCGGGGAGAAGACCCACTACCGCCGGATCGACTTCAAGCGTGACAAGGTCGGCGTGCCGGCCCGCGTTGCCACGGTCGAGTACGACCCGAACCGCTCCGCGCGGATCGGCCTGCTCCACTACCGCGACGGCGAGAAGCGCTACATGCTCCTCCCGCATGGCGTGAAGGTCGGGGACGTCGTCGTCTCCGGCGCGGATGCCGAGGCACGGGTGGGCAATGCCCTGCCGATCGCGAACATCCCGCTCGGCACCACGATCCACAACATCGAGCTGGTCCCTGGCAAGGGTGGCCAGATCGTCCGGTCGGCGGGCGTCTCGGCGCAGCTCCTCGCCAAGGAAGGGGAATACGCCCAGGTGCGTCTCCCGTCGGGCGAGGTCCGCCGGGTGAGCATCAAGTGCATGGCCACGGTCGGCCAGGTCGGCAATCTCGAGCACGAGAACCAGAACCTCGGCAAGGCCGGTCGGGCCCGCCACATGGGCCAGCGACCGGAAGTCCGGGGCGTCGTCATGAACCCGCGGGATCATCCGCACGGCGGCGGCGAGGGCAAGTCCCCCACGGGGATGCCGCCCAAGACGCCGTGGGGCAAGCCGGCAATGGGCTATCGGACGCGACGTGGCAAGACCACCTCGCGGCTGATCGTCCGTTCGCGGCACCGGAAGTAGCGGGGAGGCAGACAGAGGATGTCCCGTTCCATCAAGAAGGGCCCGTTCGTCGAGCCCCGCCTTCTCGGCCGGATCGAGGAGATGAACAAGCGCAGCGAGAAGAAGGTCGTGAAGACCTGGTCTCGTGCGTCCGTCATCTTCCCGACCTTCATCGGTCATACCGTCGCCGTCTACAACGGCCGCAAGCACGTTCCGGTCTACGTGACCGAGAACATGGTCGGCCACCGTCTCGGTGAGTTCGCGCCTACCCGCACCTACCGCGGGCATGGCAAGCACACCGACCGGTCCACGAGCCCGAAGTAGGAGCGGCTTCCACCGTGCGTGTCTCCGCCACCGCCAAGTATCTCCGCGGTTCCACCCGGAAGGCTCGCCTGGTCGTCCAGGCGATCAAGGGCCGTTCCGTGGAGGAAGCCGCCGCCGTGCTCCGGTTCATGCCGCAGCACGCCGCCAAGGATGTTGCCCGCGTGCTGAAGAGCGCGACGGCCAACGCCGAGAACAACCTGAATCTGTCGGCCGACGACCTGATCGTCCTCGACGCGCGAGCGGATGAGGGCCCCACGATCAAGCGCTGGCGAGAGCGCGCCCAGGGGCGCGCCTTCGCGATCCACAAGCCACAGACCCATATCACCGTGACTGTCGGAAACCGGGAGGCCTGATCGATGGGACACAAGGTCCACCCGTTTGGCTTCCGCCTCGGGGTGACGCGCACCTGGACCGCGAAGTGGTACCAGGACAAGGAATACACGACCCTCCTCAAGGAGGACATCACGATCCGCGCCCTCGTCGGCAAGCGGCTCGCCAACGCGAGCGTCAGCGGCCTGGAGATCGAGCGGAACTTCGGCCAGGTCACCGTCACCGTGCACACGGCGAAGCCGGGCATCGTGATTGGCAAGGGCGGCCAGAACGTCGAGATCCTCCGCCAGCAGATCGGCGCGCTGACGAAGCGCAAGGTGAAACTGGAGATCAAGGAGATCCGCCAGCCGGAGCTCGACGCCTACCTCGTCGCGATCAACATCAGCCAGCAGCTGAGCCGCCGGATTGCCTTCAAGAAGGCGATGAAGCAGGCCATTCAGCGGTCGATGAAGGCCGGCGCCAAGGGCGTGAAGATCATGGTCGCCGGTCGCCTCGGCGGGGCTGAGATGGGCCGCCGGGAGTGGGACAAGGAAGGCCGGATCCCGCTCGGGACCCTCCGCGCGGACATCAGCTACGGCCAGGTCCACGCGCATACCACGTACGGGCGGATCGGCGTCAAGGTCTGGATCTACCGCGGCGACTTCGCCCCGGAGCGATCCGCCCCACCGCCCCCGGTTGCCGTCGGGCAGGGGGTCTGACGATGCTCCTCCCGAAACGCGTCAAGCACCGCAAGGTGATGCGGGGTCGGATGTCCGGTCAGGCCAAGGGCGGCCACTTCGTCGCCTTCGGCGAGTTCGGGCTGGCCACCACGGAGCCGGCCTGGATCACCAGCCGGCAGATCGAGGCTGCACGGCGCGCGATGACCCGTTCGGTCAAACGCGGCGGCAAGATCTGGATTCGGGTCTTTCCGGACAAGCCGGTGACCAAGAAGCCGGCCGAGACCCGGATGGGGTCCGGCAAGGGCGCCCCGGACCATTGGGTCGCGGTGGTCCAGCCCGGACGGATCCTATTAGAGATGGCCGGCGTCGGCCGAGACGAAGCCACCGAGGCCATGCGCCTCGCGAGCCACAAGCTGCCCGTGGCGACGCGCATCGTCGTCCGCGAGTCGGCCCTGATGGAAGGATCCGATGATGGACATCGGTAAGGTCCGGGAGCTCTCCGACCCGGAGCTCGAGCAGGCCCTTCGAGACGCGAAGCAGGACCTCTGGAGCGCCCGATTCGCGCTGTCCACCCGACAGCTCAATGACACGAGCACGATTCCGCAGACCCGCCGACGGATCGCCCGGATCCTCACGGTCCAGCGCGAGCGGCTCACCGCGCGGACGGCTCCTGCCGGCCGGAAGTCGGCGTGAGGGATCGAACCATGACTGCACCCACCAGCCCCGTCCGGGGCCAGCGCAAGACGAAGACTGGTCGCGTCGTCAGCGACAAGATGGACAAGACGATCGTCGTGTCCGTCGAGCGCCTCGCACGGCACCGGCTCTACAAGCGCGTCATCCGCCTGACGACCAAGTTCAAGGCGCACGACGAGCTGAACGATGCCCATCTCGGCGACACCGTCCTCATCGAGGAATCGCGGCCGCTGTCCGCGACCAAGCGGTGGCGGCTTGTGCGCGTGCTCGCACGCGCTGGCGACCACGGATCCTCGGCCGACGTCGTGAGCGACGAGGCAGAGGTGTCGGAGGCGATTCATGGAGCGGCGCACCCAGGCCGCGCCCGAGACGACGCGGCCCATGCGCCTGATGAGGCCGCCGCGCCAGAGGCCGAGCCGGCCGCGGAGGACGCGTGATCCAGCCGCAGTCCCGCCTCAAGGTCGCCGACAACACCGGTGCACGGACGATCCAATGCATCCGGGTGATCGGTCGATCGCTCAAGACGACGGCCGGCGTGGGTGACGTGATCATCGCGAGCGTCAAGCAGGCCATTCCGAACGCCGCCGTCAAGAAGGGCGACGTGGTCAGGGCCGTCATCGTGCGGACTGCCAAGGAATACGGCCGGCCGGACGGGAGCTACATCCGCTTCGACGAGAACGCCGCCGTTCTCATCAACAACCAGGGCAATCCCCGCGGCACCCGGATCTTTGGTCCGGTCGCCCGTGAGCTTCGAGACCGGAACTACATGAAGATCGTCTCGCTCGCCCCGGAGGTGCTCTGATGGCCCGGGTCTATGAACATGGCCACCCCACGCGGGTTCCTGAAATCCGCAGCGGCGACACGGTCGTCGTCATCGCGGGCAAGGACACCGGCAAGCGCGGCAAGGTCGAGCGGGTCATCCGCCGAACCGCCAGCCGCGGCGCCCTCCGGGTCCCGTACCGGCGGGGCACGCCCACCAGCGGCACGTCGGTCGTCGTGGAGGGCCTCAACATCGCCAAGCGGCACACGAAGCCGCGCCAGACGAGCGGCCGAACGGACCGGATGCCGAAGGTCCAGCAGGGCGGGATCCTGGAGATCGCGATGCTCCTCGACGTCTCCAAGGTCATGCTCGTCTGCCCGAAGTGCGATCGGCCCACGCGGATCGGCCACACGACGCTGGAGGACGGCCACCGGATCCGCGTCTGCGGCCACTGCGGCCAGGCCCTCGAGGTGACCAGGTGATCACCAACAATCTCCGCGACCGCTACCAGGCCGAGGCCGTCCCGGCCCTGAGCAAGCAGTTCAGCTACGCGAACCCGATGCAGGTGCCGCGGCTTCAGAAGGTCGTCGTGAACGTCGGTCTCGGTGAGGCGCTGACGAACGCGAAGGCGATCGACGCGGTCATGAAGGACGTGGCGTCGATCACTGGCCAGAAGCCGATCGTCACCAAGGCCAAGCGCTCGATCGCCCAGTTCCGGGTTCGGACGGGCAATCCGATCGGCGTGAAGGTCACGCTGCGGGGTCAGCGGATGTGGGACTTCCTGGAGCGGTTCACGCTCCTGGCGCTCCCTCGGATCCGCGACTTTCGGGGCATCCCGGGTCGGTCGTTCGACGGGCGCGGCAACTACACGATCGGCCTCCGGGAGCAGATTGCGTTCCCGGAGATCGACTACGACAAGGTGGACCGTCTCCGCGGGCTGGAGATCAGCATCGTGACGACGGCGAAGACCGACGAGGAGTCCCGGCGCCTGCTGGAGCTTCTCGGCATGCCCTTCGCCTCGTAGGCGCGGGGAGGGAGACCATGGCCAAGAAATCGATGATCGCCAAGGCGAAGCGGACGCCGAAGTTCCCGGTCCGCGGCTACCACCGCTGCTTTGTGTGCGGCCGGCCACGAGCCTTCATGCGCCGATTCGCCCTGTGCCGGATCTGCTTCCGGGAGCGTGCGCTCCAGGGCGAGCTGCCGGGCGTCACGAAGTCGAGCTGGTAGGACACCAATGAATATCTCCGACCCGATCGCGGACATGCTCACGCGCGTCCGCAATGCGTCGCGGGCTCGCCACCAGGAGGTGGTCGTGCCGGCGTCCCGGACGAAGCGTGAGATCGCCGAGATCCTCAAGACCGAGGGCTTCATCGCCGGCTGGACGGAGGAGCAGGCCGGCCCAGGTCGCGCCATCCGGCTCCAGCTTCGCTATGTGGACGGCAAGGTGCCGGTCGTATCCGGGCTGAAGCGGATCAGCAAGCCCGGACTGCGCGTCTACGCGCGCAAGACGGACATCCCGCGCGTTCTCGGCGGCCTCGGAATCGTCATCGTCAGCACCAGCCAGGGGATCATGACCGGCGCGCAAGCCCGCAAGGCCCAGCTCGGCGGCGAAGTCCTGGCGTACGTCTGGTAGGCGGGACATGTCACGAATCGGACGCCTCCCCATCGCCGTCCCCGCCGGCGTCGATGTCACGATCGACGGCTCGCAGGTCACGGTGAACGGGCCCCGGGGCACGCTCAGTCGCCAGCTCCATGCGGACATGCTCGTCAACCGCGAGGAGGGGATGATCGTCGTCTCCCGCCCAACCGAGCAGAAGATGCATAAGCAGCTCCACGGGCTGACCAGGACCCTTGTGAACAACATGGTCGTCGGGGTGACGACGGGCTACCGCAAGGGCCTGGAGATCACCGGCGTCGGCTATCGCGCGGTGCTCGTCGGGAAGAAGCTGCAGCTCAGCCTGGGCTACAGCCATCCGGTCGAGATCGAGCCGCCGGACGGGATCAGCTTCGAGCTGGAGAACCCCACGCGGCTCGCCGTCGTGGGCATCGACAAGGAGCTCGTCGGACAGGTGGCGGCCAAGGTGCGCGCCACACGGAAGCCGGAGCCGTACAAGGGCAAGGGCGTTCGGTATGCCGGCGAAGTGATCCGCCGCAAGGCCGGCAAGGCCGGCAAGATCGGCGGCAAGAAGTAGGAATCCGAGGTTTATTGGGATGACGCAGGTCGCCAGCCGCGGCGCCGCGCGACGCAAGCGCCACGAACGAATCCGCCTCCACCTGGAGGGGGATTCAGGGCGCCCGCGACTCGCGGTCTTCCGCAGCCTCAACCACATCTACGCCCAGGTCATCGACGACGCGTCCGGCCTGACCCTCGCCTCTGCGTCCTCGCTCGAGAAGGAGCTTCGCTCCGGTTCGGGTACCAAGACGCAGGAGGCGGCGGCAGTCGGCAAGGTCCTCGCCTCGCGGGCCAGGACCGCGGGCGTGGAACGCGTCGTCTTTGATCGAGCCGGGTTCCGGTATCACGGGCGCGTCAAGTCGCTCGCGGACGCGGCCCGCGAGGCCGGTCTCGACTTCTAAGGAGCTGACGTTGGCACGCATCGACCCGAACAAGCTCGCGCTCGAGGAGCGCGTCGTCCAGATCAACCGCGTCGCGAAGGTCGTCAAGGGCGGCCGGCGCTTCAGCTTCAGCGCGGTCATCGTCGTCGGTGACGGCGCCGGCCACGTCGGCGTGGGCCTCGGGAAGGCGGGCGAGGTCCCGGAGGCGATCCGCAAGGGCGTCGAGGACGCAAAGAAGAACCTCATCCGGATTCCGATGGTCGGAACGACGATTCCGCACGAGGTCCGGAAGGAATTCCAGGCCAGCAGCGTCCTGCTGAAGCCGGCCTCCCAGGGCACCGGCGTCATCGCGGGCGGATCCGTGCGTGCCGTCGTCGAGTCGGCGGGCATCCGCGACATCCTGTCCAAGGTCCACGGGTCAACCAACCCGGTCAACGTCACGCGGGCGACGCTCGAGGCCCTTCGTGAGCTCCACTCGGCCGAAGAGCTGTCGGCCCGCCGTGGGGTCACGCTCCGGAGCCGGATCGCCGGTCAGCCGGCTCCAGGGGAGGTCAACGGTGCCCGGTAAGCTCAGGGTAACGCAGGTGAAGAGCACGATCAGCCATATTGCACGGAACCGGGCGACGATCCGGGCGCTCGGGCTGCGCGGCATCGGCAGCACGGTCGAGGTCGTGGACAACGAGGCAACGCGCGGGATGGTCCGACAGGTCCGGTTCCTCGTGACGGTCGAGGAGATCCCGGCGGAACGTGCCGATCACGTCGGCGACGCCCAGGAGAAGGCATGAAGCTCCACGATCTCCGGCCGGCGCCCGGATCCCACACGAAGAAGCGCCGGGTCGGCCGCGGCATCGCGGCGGGCCAGGGCAAGACGGCCGGCCGTGGCACCAAGGGCCAGAAGGCACGCGCCGGCGGCTCCATCCCGGCGTGGTTCGAAGGCGGCCAGACGCCACTGCATCAGCGGATCCCGAAGCTTCGCGGCTTCAAGAACCCGTTCAAGATCGACTATGAGGTCGTGAATGTCGGGGCGATCGCGCGCCTCGTCGAGCTCGGCGTGCTCGAGCGTGGCGAGATGCCGGGAACGAAGAAGGCGAAGGCCGCAGCCCCGGCACCGATCACCGTGAACCAGGAGATCCTCCGGGCCGCGGGTCTCGTCCGGTCGCTCAACAAGCCGATGAAAATCCTCGGGAACGGCGAGCTGTCAACCGCCCTCTTCGTCGTCGCCGACGCGGTCAGTGCGTCGGCACGCGCGAAGGTCGAGGCCGCAGGCGGCACAGTCTCGCTCCTTGAGGTCCCGACCTCCCGTCGCTCGGCGCTCGGGGTCGAGCCGGACGTCGCCAACGAAGGCTCACCGGCATCCGCCGCCCCTGAGGCGGTCGTCCCAGACGAGGCGACCGGGGCCGTTGCAGAGGATGACGCGGCGCCCGCGACCGAGGGCGTCGACGACCCGCCTGCGGACGCCTGACCAGTGTTCGAATCCCTCCTGAACGCGTTCCGCGCGCCGGACATCCGGCGTCGGCTGCTCTTCGTCCTGGGGGCCCTCGTCGTCTACCGGCTCCTCGCCCAGGTCCCGCTTCCGGGCGTGGATCGCGAGCAGCTCGCTGCATTCTTCGAGCGCAACACCGCGTTCGGGATCCTCGACCTGTTCGCCGGGGGCGGCCTGTCGACGCTGTCCATCGTCGGCCTGACGATGAACCCGTACATCAACGCGTCGATCATCATGCAGCTGATGCAGGGGATCATTCCCTCGCTCCAGGCGCTCAGCCGTGAGGGCGAGTTCGGCCGCCAGAAGCTGAACCAGTACACCCGGTACCTGACGGTCCCGATGGCGTTCCTCCAGGCGTTCGGCATCCTTTCAGCGCTCAACGCGGACGGGATCATCGTCGGCGGCTTCGGGCTCGGCAACGCAATGTCGTGGGTCCAGATGGTCACGATGGTGGCCGGCGCCGTGATCCTCATGTGGGTCGGCGAGCTGATCACGGAGAAGGGGATCGGCAACGGCATCAGCTTCATCATCTTCGCCGGCATCGTGAGTCAGGCCCCGTCCGCGGCCGCCTCGCTCCTGACGAGCTCTGCGGCGCTCCGCGACATCGTGCTGTTCGCCGTCCTCGCCGTCGTCGCGGTCGGCGTCATCATCTACATCCAGGAGGGCCAGCGCCGGATCCCCATCCAGTACGCGAGCCGGGTCCGGGGCCGGCGGATGTACCAGGGCGGCCAGACGTTCCTGCCGCTCCGGGTCAACCTCGCGGGCGTTATCCCGATCATCTTCGCGATCTCGATCCTGCAGTTCCCCGCCCAGCTCGCGCTGTACTTCTCGTACTCGACCGTGGAGGGCGTGCGGGACGTGGCGACGGCGATCGCGAACTTCCTGGCCTCCACCACGCCCCAATACGCGATCATGTACTTCCTCCTGACGATCGGGTTCACGTACTTCTACACGGCGTTCACGTTCAAGCCGGACGAAACCGCCGAGCAGCTCCGGAAGAACGGCGGCTTCATTCCCGGCATCCGGCCCGGCCGGCCAACGCAGGACTACCTCGCCCGAGTGGTATCGCGGATCACGATCGCCGGTGCGCTGTTTCTCGGCATCGTTGCCGTCGCCCCTGTGGTCGCCGGCGTCCTCGACAAGTCACTGGCCGGCGTCGCCCTCGGTGGGACGGGCCTCCTCATCGTCGTGTCCGTCGTCGTCGAGACGATGAAGCAGATCGAAGCCCAATTGATGATGCGCAACTACGAGGGCTTCATCCGATGACGCCGTCCGGCGTAGGGTCGGCACAAGGGCGATGACCCTCGTCGTGCTCCTCGGGGCGCCGGGGGCGGGAAAGGGCACGCAGGCAGCCGTCCTTCGGGACCGGCTCGGGATCCCCCATATCGCGACCGGGGACCTCTTCCGCGCGGCGATCCGGAACGCAACGCCCGTGGGCCTCGAGGCCCAGGGGTACATGGACGCCGGCCACCTCGTCCCGGACGCGGTCACGATCCGGATGCTCGAGGAGCGCCTCGCGCTCCCGGACGCCACCGGCGGAGCCATCCTTGACGGCTTTCCGCGAACCGCCGTCCAGGCGGAGGCTCTCGACGCGTTCCTCGCTCGGCGGGGCAGCCGCGTGAACGCCGCCCTGCTCATCGACGTTCCGGCGGACGACCTCGTCGAGCGGCTCTCCGGCCGCTGGATCTGCCGCGAGGCGGGCCACCCGTACCACCTCGCGATGAAGCCGCCGCAGGTCCCCGGCATCTGCGACGTCGACGGCTCACTCCTGGTCCAGCGCGCCGACGACCAGCCGGAGACAATCCGTGCCCGGCTGGCGAACCAGCTCGACGACCTCAACGCGGTCGTGGAGCACTATCGGGCGACGGGTGCGCTCCGAACCGTGAATGGCCTCCGCCAGATCACCGAGGTCTCCGCCGGGCTCGCGGATGCCCTCGAGGGCGGGCCGGCGGGAGACGCCTGACGTGGTGACGCGCAAATCGCGCCGCGAGATCGAGCAGATGCGTCGCGCCGGACGGGTCGTGGCGGAGGTTCTCGCGCTCGCCGAGGAGGCGCTCAAGCCCGGGGTCACCACTGGTCACCTCGACCGCCTTGCCGAGCAGCACATCCGGGCGTCCGGCGGCGTTCCGTCGTTCAAGGGCTATCTTGGCGGCGGTCGCTACGGGCGTGGTCCGGCGGCGTTCCCGGCCAGCACCTGCATCTCGATCGACAACGAGGTCGTGCACGGGATCCCGGGCGAGCGCGCCGTCCGTGACGGCCAGATCGTCTCGATCGATGTCGGTGTGATCGTCGACGGCTGGCACGGCGACGCCGCGAGGACGTTCGTGGTCGGCAGCGCCTCGCCCCAGGTCATCGATCTCGTGACCGCAACCCAACGTGCGATGATGGCCGGGATCGCTGCCGCCGTGGCCGGCCATCGTGTCGGAGACATCTCCGCAGCCGTCGAAGACGTCGGGCGGGATCGCGGATACGGGATCGTCCGTCAGTTCGTGGGGCATGGCATCGGCACGGAGATGCACCAGGATCCCCAGGTCCCGAACTACCGGACCGGCTCCCGCGGGCTGGAACTCCAGCCTGGGATCTGTCTCGCCATCGAGCCGATGTTCACGCTCGGCGGCCACGAGGTGGAGGTCCTTCCGGACCACTGGACCGTGGTCACCGCGGACGGATCGCTCGCGGCCCATTTTGAACACACGATCGCCGTGACCGAGAACGGCCCGGAGATCCTGACCGCGGTCTGACCGGGCAGGTTGCCCGATCGGACCGAGTTCTGATACGCTACGCGTTCGTGTGTCGGCCCGCCGGGCCGGCACTCGCCGTGAGAAAGGGACACAGCACCGCCCGTGGCCAAGCGAGACGCGATCGAAGTTGAAGGGACGGTCCTTGAGCCGCTCCCGAACACCATGTTCGCCGTCGAACTGGAGAACGGCCACCGAGTGCTGGCCCACATCTCCGGCAAGCTTCGGATGAACTTCATCCGGATCCTGCCGGGGGACCGCGTCAGGGTTGAACTCTCACCGTACGACCTGACGCGCGGTCGCATCACCTACCGCCTGAAGTAACCAACCGTTCGTCCGCCGCTGGCACGAACCAATTCGTCGAGGGTCCGTTGAAAGTCAGAGCCTCCGTCAAGGCGCGCTGCGACAACTGCAAGGTGATTCGCCGGCACGGCACCGTGATGGTCATCTGCACCATCCCGAAGCACAAGCAACGGCAGGGGTAGCAGTGGCACGCATCGCTGGCATCGACATCCCGCGTGAGAAGCGCGTCGAGATCGCACTCACGTATATCTTCGGAATCGGCCTGCCAACGGCCCAGAAGATCCTGGCGCAGACAAACGTCAACGCGGACACCAGAGTCCGGGATCTCACGGAGGAGCAGGTCAACCGCCTCCGCGAGCTCATCGATCGCCGCTTCAAGGTGGAGGGCGACCTTCGCCGCGAGGTGGCCCTTAATGTCAAGCGACTGATCGAGATCGGCTCGTATCGCGGCCTCCGCCATCGGCGGAACCTGCCGGTTCGCGGCCAGCGCACGAAGACCAACGCCCGCCAGCGGCGCGGACCCAAGAAGACGGTCGGCGCGCGGCGCAAGGCCACGAAGTAGTGACGAGGTAGAACGAACGCATGGCTGAGCGGAAGCGGGCCGTCAAGCAGCGTCGCCGGGAACGGAAGAACGTCCCCAACGGGCACGTCCACGTCCAGGCGACGTTCAACAACACGATCATCACGATCACCGACTCGATGGGTGCGGTGATCAGCTGGGGTTCCGCCGGCGTGGCCGGTTTCAAGGGCTCCCGCAAGAGCACGCCCTACGCCGCCGCCATGTCCGCCGAGATCGCCGCCCGCAAGGCGATGGAGCACGGCATGCGCCAGGTCGAGGTCTACGTGAAGGGCCCCGGTGCGGGTCGCGAGCAGGCCATCCGGTCGCTCCAGACGGCCGGCCTGGAAGTCACCGCGATCACCGACGTCACGCCAATCCCACATAACGGATGCCGCCCGCCCAAGCGGCGCCGAGTCTGAGTCGAGACAGGAACCCATGGCCCGATACACCGAATCCGTCTGCCGCCTCTGCCGTCGGGAAGGCGCCAAGCTCTTCCTCAAGGGCACGCGCTGCTACACGAAGAAGTGCGCCTTCGAGCGCCGTCCGAGCCCACCCGGCCAGCACGGCGTCCGTCGCCGCAAGATGGGCGAGTACGGCATCCAGCTGCGCGAGAAGCAGAAGGTCCGCCGCGTCTACTCCGTCCTCGAGCGGCAGTTCCACAACTATTTCGTGGAAGCCGGCAACCGGGACGGCGTCACCGGCGAGAACCTCCTTCGATTCCTCGAGACGCGTTTCGACAACGTCGTCTTCCGCCTCGGCTTCGCGACGTCCCGCGCCCAGGCCCGCCAGCTCGTCACGCACGGCCACTTTGCCGTCAACAGCGTCCCAACGAACATCCCGTCATACGAGCTGAAGCCCGGTGACCGCATCGAGGTCCGCGAATCGCACCGCGAGCTCGAGCCGTTCAAGATCGCCAAAGAGTCGCTCCGCTCCCATCAGGCACCGGAGTGGCTCAGCCTGGAGCCGGCCCGCCTGGCGGGCTCGATCCTCAGCCTGCCCCGCCGCGACCAGATGCCGCTCGATCTCAACGAGCAGCTCGTGGTCGAGTACTACTCGAGGTAACGCCTTCCATGATCGAACTCGAGAGCCCACAGATCGAGCCCGTTGAGGAACTCGGCACGTACGCCAAATACGAGGCCGGACCCCTGCAGGCCGGCTACGGCGTCACCCTCGGCAACGCGCTCCGGCGCGTCCTCCTCTCGTCGCTCGAGGGCACCGCGGTCACGTCCATCCAGATCCGGGACGTATACCAGGAGTTCTCCACGATCCCGGGCGTCAAGGAAGACGTCACCCAGATCGTCCTGAACGTCAAGAAGCTCCGCCTCAAGAGCTTCGCCGCGCATCCGGTTCAGCTTCGCCTCACGAAGAGCGGCGCCGGGCCGGTCCTCGCGGCGGACCTCGTCGAATCGGCGGACGTTGAGATCGTCAATCCGGACCTGATCCTGATGACCCTCGACTCGGACGACGTGACGATCGAGATGGACCTCACGGTCGAGCGCGGCGTCGGTTACCTCGGTGCCGAGCGCTCGGAGGCGCTCCCGATCGGCGTCATTGCCGTCGACGCGATCTTCACGCCGGTCCGCAAGGTCAACTACTGGGTCGAGACGATGCGCGTTGGCCAGGTGACCAACTTCGACAAGCTCACGATCGAGATCGAGACGGACGGCTCGATCGGCCCGGAGGAGGCGCTCAGCCGCTCCGCCGGGATCCTCGTGGAGCAGTTCCGGCCGTTCATCACGATCGGCCAGGCCGCGATGCCCGGCGACCGCGCCGGTGCTGGCGTCCCGCAGCTCCCGCCGAACATGCTGGACATGCCGATCGAGGAGCTCGACCTTCCGATGCGGGCGTACAACTCGCTCAAGCGGAACAACATCGTCAAGGTCGGCCAGCTCCTGCAGCTGAAGGACGACGATCTCCTCCGGATGCGCAACTTCGGCAAGAAGTCGCTGGACGAGATGAAGGAGCGTCTGACGATGCGCGGCTTCATCCTCCCTGAGAGCGAGCCGTCCACATTTGAGGACGAAGGGGAAGGCGCCGACGCCGACGCGCCGTTCGAGGGCGAGGACGCCTGACATGGCCCATCGCATTGACGGCAGGAAGCTCGGGCGCAAGATGGGTCCGCGCCTGGCCCTGTTCAAGAATCTGACCGTCTCCGTCCTCCGCTACGAACGGGTCAAGACCACCAAGGCGAAGGCCAAGGAAGTCCAGGGTCGGGTCGAGCGGATGATCACGATCGCCAAGCGCGGCGACCTGGCAGCCCGTCGAACGGTCGTCTCGGAGTTCCCGAACGAGCCGCTCGTGGTGACGAAGCTGTTCGACGAGATCGCACCGAAGTACGCCGACCGGACCTCCGGCTACACCCGGATCGTCAAGATCGGCCAGCGTTCGGGCGATGCCGCCGAGATGGTTCAGATCGAATTGGTCTGAGCGACCGATGAGCGCCCCTCGGGGCGTCGTGCAAGGTGCTCGAGAGGGCGCCCCCGTGCGGTACCGCGCACGGGTTGAATACGATGGCACGGACTTTGCCGGGTTCCAGGCCCAGCTTGGTGCTCGGACCGTCCAGGGAGCGCTCGAGACGGCACTGGCCCACCTTTCGGGTGGCGTTCGGCAGCCTGTCGACGGCGCAGGTCGGACGGACGCCGGGGTCCACGCAACGGGGCAGGTGATCGCCTTCTCCTACGCGGGACGGCTTTCGGCGGCCGAGCTGACGGAGGCCCTCAACGGCCTGCTTCCGCCGGATGTCGCAGTTCGCGACCTCCGACGGGCAGCGCAGGGCTTTCACCCTCGCTACGCGGCGCGGTATCGGGAGTACCGCTACACCGTCTGGAACGGGCCGCGAAGCCCGCTCCGGGAACGCACGGCGTTCCGGGCGCGGACCAACCTGGATGTGGACGCAATGGCGCGAGCCGCAACGGCCTTCGAAGGCCGCCACGACTTCAGTGCCTTCGGCGGGGCCGATCCGCAGCCGGTCCGGAACGTTCACCACGTTCGGGTCCGACGGGAGGGGCACCTGATCACGATCGATGTTCGCGCCGACGCCTTCCTGCGAGGGATGGTCCGGCGCATGGTCGCCGCCCTCATCGCCGTGGGGGCGGGCAAGATTGACGAGACAGCAGTCGCCACGGCGCTTGCCGACCGACGACCGGCTCTCGACGGGGCGGCAGCCCCGGCGCGGGGACTGTGCCTCCGTCGCGTCGTCCTTGGACGGCGACGGGAGCCAAGCAACGGAGAAGACGAGGAACGATGAACGCCAAGACCTTCACGGTCCGAGAGAGCGAGATCGAGCGACGCTGGTTCGTCGTGGACGCGACGGGTCAGACGCTGGGCCGCCTCGCGACCCAGGTCGCGCACGTCCTCTCCGGGAAGCACAAGCCGACGTATACCCAGCACCTCGATACGGGTGATCACGTGATCATCCTCAACGCATCGAAGGTGTCGGTGAGCAGCGACAAGGTGGAGACCAAGCGGTACATCCGCCACAGCGGTCATCCCCAGGGCTACAAGGAGGAGTCGCTCGGCAAGCTCCTCGAGCGCCGGCCCGAGGAGGTCATCCGCCGTGCAATCAAGGGGATGCTGCCGCACAACCGGCTCGGGACCCAGCAGCTGCGGAAGCTGAAGGTCTACGCCGGCCACGATCATCCGCATCAGGCCCAGCAGCCTGAGCCGCTGGCCTGACGGAGGACTCACCCATGACCACCCCTGCCTTCAACTCCGGGACCGGCCGGCGAAAAACCGCCGTTGCCCGCGTCCGGCTCATGCCGGGCGAGGGTGAAATCGTCGTGAACGGGCGCTCGCTCGACGAGCACTTCGGAAACGCGATTGACGAAGCGGACGTCCGGATGCCGTTTCGCGTCACCGGCACCGAGGGTCGCTTCAACGCGATGATCAAGGTCGAGGGCGGCGGGGTCACCGGCCAGGCCGGCGCGATCCGGCATGGCATTGCCCGCGCTCTCCTCGAGCTGGACCCGGAGGGACATCGCCTGCCGCTCCGCCAGGCCGGACTCCTCACTCGCGACCCGCGAATGAAGGAGCGGAAGAAGTACGGTCTCAAGCGGGCCCGGAAGGCGCCGCAGTACACCAAGCGCTGATTCGAGGGCGGGACGCCGTGCCCACCAGCAGGCCCCCGTC
>JBKJVO010000173.1:0-6752 GCA_046717305.1 Candidatus Limnocylindrales bacterium | reverse complement strand
TCCGACGCCCGCGTCGCGCACCGCGTCGAGGAGGGCCACGCCGCCGACGACGTTGGCGCGGTAGTACGCCGCCGGCTCGCGAATCGACTCACCGACGAGCGACTTCGCCGCGCAGTGAAGAACGGCGTCGATCCCGCCATCGCGGAGCAGCCGGGCGACCGCCTCGCGATCGCCGAACGAACCAGCTACATGCCGGGCGCCCGACACCACCGAGCCGACATGGCCCGTCGAGAGATCGTCCAGGACCGTGATCTCGTGCCCGGCCGCGAACAGCCGCTCCACCGAGACCGACCCGACATACCCGGCGCCGCCGGTGACGAGGATTCGCATGCGGGCAGGGTACGCGGCAGACCCCTCGACTGTACGGCGGCCGTAGGGCGTCCGGTGCTGCTGGCAGCAGCAGATTCGGGCCTCTCGCGGCCATAAGCTCCGTGCCGACGCCACCGTCCCGCCCCGATGATCGCGTCCCGAACTCGGCACGGTGAGCCCAACCTGTGCCGGATCGTGTTGATGCTGGGCAAGGGCGGCATGTGCTGACGGGGCCAGCACCATCGGTGATCAGCGACCGGAGGCGAGCACGGCCACCGGGCGGGCTGGTCGGAGTCAGTGCCGGCGGAGGAACGCGAGGAACCGGTCCAGCCAAGACCGCCGGGCCCCGGCGTGCGTCGGTTCGAGACCCGGGACCGCGTCGTCTACGACCTCGGCTCCGGGCCCGTTCGTGCCCGATGCCGCACCCGCCGTCGTGGTGTTCGCGTCGATCCGATCCGCCAGGCGGCGGGCCGCGGCGTTGTCCGGATCGATCTCCAGCGCCCGCCGCGCTAGCCCTATCGCGCCGGCCTCGTCGCCGCGTGCCAGCGCCACGCGTGCCAACCCGACGACCGCGATGGCGTTCCGCGGATCCGCCTCGGCGACCTGCTCGAAGAGTCGCTCGGCCTGGTCCAGCGTGCCGGCGTCGAGCATCCGCTCGGCGGCGAGCAGGAGCTCGATCATCGCCCCTCCGTAAGCATCGCCTGGGCGAGGAGCAGGAGCGTGGCCCGTTCGTTGACCGCGGGGTCCGCGATCGCCCGCTCCAGCAGCTCGTCGAGGATGCGCCCGAGCGCGGGTCCCTGGCGCAGGCCGAGCTCGGCGATGAGGTCGTTCCCGTCCACGGCGAGGTCCCCAAGCTCGAGGGCGACGTCCGCGTCGAGTTGCTCGCGGACGCGCCGCCGCAAGTCGTCGAGGCCGTGCTCGTCGGGCGACTGACCGCTTCCGACGTTGTCTGCCGCCCGAAGCTCGAAGAGCGAATCGAGCGCATCCGGCCCGATCCGTCGGATGAACCTCCGGACGCCACCGTCCCCCCATGTCGGGTCGTACGTGAACATGTGATTCCGGACGAGGTGGACCACCCGCTCGGCCGCCGCGCGCGGGGTCCGGAGCCGCACCAGGAACGTTGCGGCGAGATCCGCGCCGACGGCATCGTGGCCACGGAAGGGCCCTTCCGCCATCGTCGCCGGCTTCCCGATGTCGTGCAGGAGCGCGGCCAGACGGACGACCGGCCGATCCGCGGGCGCGGCATCGACTGTCCGGACCGTGTGATCCCACAAATCGTCCCCGGGGATCTTGTGCTGCGGGATCCCGCGCTGCGCGGCAAGCTCGGGCGAGAGGACGGCGAGGATCCCGGTCGCGGCCATGAGTCGCAGGCCCACCGACGGCCGGTCCGCACCCAGCAGCCTGTCCAGCTCGGCGGCGACGCGCTCCCCCGAGAGGTGGGCGACGAGCTCCGCCCGCGCCTGGATCGCCGCGAGCGTTCCAGCCTCCACGCCGAAGTCGAGGGTGGCGGCCAGGCGGACCGCGCGGACCATCCGGAGGGCGTCCTCCTCGAACCGAGCCCGCGGGTCGCCGACCGCGCGAAGTGTCCGGGCCTCGATGTCCGCGAGCCCGCCGTGGGGATCCACGAGCGCCGGCTCGGCCGGCGAGCCGTCCGCGGGAGCGTCGGCGCCCCAAGCCATCGCGTTGACCGTGAAGTCGCGCCGCGCAAGGTCGAACTCGATCCGGTCGCCGAACTCGATCCGGTGGGGCCGCCGGAAGTCGGCGTACTCGTGGTCCGATCGGAAGGTCGTGATCTGGTGGACCTCGCCTCCCTCGCGGACCGCGACGGTCCCGAACCGGTTCTCGTAGACGGCACCGGGGAAGAGCTCGACGAGCCGCTCCGGCCGGGCGTCGGACGCCATGTCCCAGTCCGCCGGCTCGCGGCCGAGGAGCACGTCACGGAGCGAACCGCCGACGACGTAGGCCGCATGGCCGGAGGCCCACAGGCGAGCGAGGACGGCGAGGACGGAGTCGGGCGGGCGGATCTCCACGGCTGGCTCCGCGCCCGGCTCCGCGCCGGTCAGTTCCGCCCGAGGAAGAGGTACGAGCGCCAGGCCTCGTTCCGCTCGTCCGCGAGGTACGGCGTGAACAGCGAGTAGAGGTCGCTGCGCGGCTCGAACGGCGCGCGGACCAGGCGCATGTGCGCCTCGTCGAGCGTCTTGCTGCCCTTCCGGTGGTTGCAGCCCTTGCAGGCGGCCACCAGGTTGTCCCAGGCGTGGGCACCGCCGCGGTGGCGCGGGACGATGTGATCGAGGGTGAGGTCGTGGGCGATACGGCCGCAGTACTGGCAGGTATGGCGGTCGCGCGTGAAGACCTCGCGGCGCGACAGCTTGACCCGCGGGCGCGGGCGCCGGATGTGGTGCTGAAGGCGGATGACGGACGGGGCGCGGAACGAGGTTCGCGGCGTGCGGATGACCTGGTGGTCGTACACCAGGATTTCGGCCTTCTCGCCGAAAACGAGCCGGAACGCACGGGGCAGATTCGTGACGTTCAGCGGCTCGTAGTCCTGATTCAGGACGAGCACGATGCCGTTCATTGGCGGGATGCTAGCAACGGTCGGCTGGTTACGCTCGGCCGAGGGGTCGGCCGGTCGCCGGGTCCCAGCCGCCGGCCTGGCCGACCTTCGTCGCGAGGGGCTTTCCGAGGGCTTCGGCCGCGAACCTTGCGGCGGCCAGGACGCCCGCGAGATCGACGCCGTGTTCGTACCCGGAGGTATCCAGGAAGTACACGAGGTCCTCTGTCGCGAGGTTGCCGGCTGCGCCGGGGGCATACGGGCAGCCGCCCGTTCCGCCGGCCGCCGCGTCGAAGCACCGGATGCCCGCGTCCAGCCCGGCCGCGACGTTCGCGAGGGCCGTGCCGCGGGTGTCGTGGAAGTGGAACGCGATCCGCTCGAGCGGGATCCCTGAGGCCACGGCCGCGCCGGTGAGCGCCGCGACCTGTCCGGGCACTCCGACGCCGATGGTGTCGCCGAAGCAGACCTCGTCCACACCGAGCTCCAGGAGGCGGAGCGCCACCTCGACGGCCCGTGCCGGCGCCACCGCGCCGGTGTATGGACAGCCGAACGCCGTGGATACGTACCCGCGACGCCACCAGCCGAGGTCGCGCGCGCGCGCCAGCACCGGCGCGAACGCCTCGAGCGAGGCGGCCACGGTCATGCCGATGTTTCGCTCCGTGAAGGCGTCGGTCGTGGCCGTGAAGACGGCGATGGCCTGCGCCCCGGCGGACTCGGCGCGCTCCATGCCTCGGGCATTCGGGACGAGGACGGGGTAGCGGAGGCCGCCCCGGCGGGGGAGTCGCGGCAGGAGGTCGTCGGCGTCCGCGAGCTGGGGGATGGCCCGCGGAGCGACGAAGCTCGTCGCCTCGATCTCGCGGAGCCCTGCCGCGACGAGGAGCTCGATGTATCGAAGCTTGGCGTCGGCCGGGACCACGGTCGATTCGTTCTGGAGCCCGTCGCGGGGACCGACCTCGTAAATACGGACGCTGTCGGGCATGCGGGGTGGTTGGGGCTCTCGGGTCGCCGGGCGCGTGGTGTGGGCCGGCTCGTCAGCCGAGCGGCGGGTCCATCGCCCGCTCAATTCGGGCGATGTGGACCTCGATCCGGGCGATCTCCTCGCTCGCGGCGGCGCGCTCCTCGCTCAGCAGAGGGGCGGCGTCGCGGTGATGGCGCGCAGCCTGGTGGAGGGCGAGGAGCGCCTCCCGCGTGTCAGGGAGAGGCGTGGTCTTGATGGTGTCGGTGTGGGCCATGGCGGGCTGGTCGCTCCGGGTTTGGTCATGGGTACGAGGTCGGCTCGGACAGGGTACGCCCTGCGGCCGGGGGTTCGCGACCTCCACGATTCGTGTCCGCGATCTCGACCGACCCACGCGTGCAACCCTCAGACGCGCGTTCTCCACGAGTGAGCGTGGCCGCTCGAACCCACCAACCGAATCGTGCGTGGTGAGCACGCGCGTCGTGCTCGTTCATCCGGATCGCGCGTCCCACAGTTTCGCTGGGCGACGCCCCGGGTTTCCGCGGCGCCCTGAGGTTCTACGGCTCCACGATCGCCAGGGACTGGCCGCGCGCGACCTGATCGGCGGGCCGCACCAGCGTCTCGGCCACTGTACCGGCGATCGGCGAGGCGACGACGTGCTCCTTCTTCATCGCCTCGAGCGTGAGGAGCGGATCGCCGGCGGCGACCGTGGCACCCGCCGTGGCATGGACTGCGAGCACGCTGCCGGGCATCGGCGCGACGACCTCGACCGGGCCGCCCGCGCTGTGCGAAACCGCCGCTCTTGCCGCGCGATCGATGTCGGGCGGCGGCGCCAGGCGGATCGCGACGCTCCGGCCGTCAACGTCGACGAACGCGGTGCGATCCGCAGGGGGCCCGTACCCACCCGCAACACAGGTCGCGATAGCGGACGCGGCGTCGCCGGACGCACCGATCTCGGCGACCCGTTCGGAGCCGTCGTCCGCTGCCAGCCGGAGACGGGGCGCGGCATTCAGCCGCCAGCCGCCAGCCCCAAGGACCCGGGCCGCCGCCGCCCAGGCCGTCTCCGGAATTGCCACGCGCGCCGTCCAGTCGTCGGGCGGCCAGATCCGGTCCAGGGTGTCGATGCGGGCCTGGGCGGTCCGGACCGCCGGCTCCCGGACCAACCAGCGGAGGAATCGGAGGTTCGTCGTGAGGCCCAGCACGGCGGTGGCGTCGAGCGCGGTCGTGAGGCGCTCGATGGCCTCCCCACGATCCCGGCCGTGGGCGATGATCTTCGCGAGCATCGGGTCGAACCGGGCCGTGATCTCGTCGCCCTCCTCGATCCCGGCGTCCACGCGGATGTCATCTCCGGACGGCCAGCGAACTCGTTCGATTCGCCCGGTGGCCGGTAGGAAGCCGTCCTCGGCGTCCTCGGCGTAGAGCCGGACCTCGATGGCGTGGCCGCCGGCGGCGCGCGCGGTGTCGACCTCCGTCTGGGTCACGCCCAGGGATTCGCCGGCGGCGATCCGGAGCTGGTCGGCGACGAGGTCACGGCCGGTGACAAGCTCCGTGACGGGGTGTTCGACCTGGAGCCGCGTGTTCATCTCGAGGAAGAAGACCTCGCCACGGTCGGTGAGGAGGAACTCGCAGGTCCCCGCGTTCACGTACCCGACGGCACCGGCGAGGCGGAGCGCTGCGGCGCCGAGGCGCTCGCGCATCGCTGGTTCAATAGCGGGCGACGGCGACTCCTCGAGGATCTTCTGGTGCCGGCGCTGGAGGGAGCAGTCGCGTTCGCCGAGGTGCACGCCGTTCCCGAAGGCATCGAAGAGGACCTGGATCTCCACGTGGCGCGGTCCCTGAACGAGCCGCTCCAGGATCAGCCTGGGGTCGCCGAACGCGGCGACGGACTCGCGGCGTGCGGAGGCCAGCGCATCGAGGAGCGCCTCCGGATCGCGGACGGTGCGCATTCCCTTGCCGCCGCCACCCGCCGCCGGCTTGACGATGATTGGGTAGCCGATGGCTGCCGCGGCTTTCGCGAGAGCTTCGTCCGCCTGGTCCTCGCCGTCGTACCCGGGCACCACCGGGATGCCGAGCTCCGTCGCGAGGCGGCGGGCCGCGGCCTTATCGCCCATCGCCCGGATGGCAGCCGGCGGTGGTCCGATCCAGCGAATTCCCGCGGCCTCCACGGCCTCAGCGAAGTCGGCGTTTTCGGCGAGAAAGCCGAACCCTGGATGCAGCGCGTCTGCGCCCGCCTCGCGGGCCGCCGCGACGACGGCCCCGATGTCGAGGAGGTCGAGGGCGTCAGGCCCGACGGTTGCCGGGGCCGTGACCCGGATGCCGAGGCGGTCGCAGCTTCGGCGAATGCGTCTGGCGATCTCCCCGCGGTTCGCGACGAAGAGGTGCCGGATCGGCGCGACGGAAGACACCGCCACTCCTGATGCGCGTGGCCGCATCAGGGCGGGAGAGGCATTGCCGGCCTGCGCCGACGCGGGTGGCGTCGCGGCGGTGAACGCGTCTAACGCGCCAGACGCGACACGCCAACGACCACCGACGCGCCTCGCCGGCAGCATTCCGTTGGCAATCCACCGCTGAACGGAGCGCGTTGTCGCCCCGATCCGTTTGGCGGCCTCGCCAGGGCTGAGTTCGTCACGCATCGCTGTCGCGATTGTCGCGTATCTCGGGCCCGGACGCCAGCGCGGGGCACGCGGGGTGATCAAATGCGGCTTCGTCGTCTACGCCGGCCGGAGCCCATTCGCTTCTGGCGCCCCGTGCTGCCGGGAGCAGCAAATGCCGCACTTGCCGGGCGACAAGGGCTCGCGGACGCGTTCACTGAACGGTTCGAGGTGCTCGTCCGAGCGTGAGACGGGGGTTTCGCGACACGTTGTGGCGATCCATACCCCCTCGTTGCTGATGGGACCAGCAGCGATGGGGCGAAGGGGGGTCGTCACAGGTCGCGGG
>JBKJVO010000172.1:0-3681 GCA_046717305.1 Candidatus Limnocylindrales bacterium | reverse complement strand
GATCGGGATGCCCGGCCCATGCATCCCGGCCGGAGCAGCGGGCGGGGCGGCGACAGTCACGGGTTTCTCCTTCTCCATCTCGGCTACCAGGTGAGGTGCCGCGACAGGCGGGCACGAATGACGATGGCGAGGGCGTTGAGGACGAACATCAGCACGAGCAGGACGGTGATTGCCGCCGCGGCGAGCGACTGGAAGTCGTCGCGCGGATCGCCGGCCCACTGAAAGATCTGGATCGGAAGGACGGTGTAGCCGTATGCGATCGGGTTGGGCAGTAAGGTCACGAAGGTGACCGCGCCGACGATGATGAGCGGTGCGGTCTCGCCGATCGCGCGGGCCATGGCGAGGATGATCC
This sequence comes from Candidatus Limnocylindrales bacterium, assembly GCA_046717305.1. Lineage (GTDB taxonomy): Bacteria > Chloroflexota > Limnocylindria > Limnocylindrales > CSP1-4 > UBA5189. The sequence continues at coordinate 3,329 of JBKJVO010000172.1, read as the reverse complement.
CGGTCAGGATCCCCGGCGCGGCCGCCGGCAGGACGGAGCCGCGGACTACTTGCCAGCGGCTGCCGCCGAGCGCGAACGCCGCCTCCCGCTGGGCCTGTGGCACGGCGCGCAGCGCCTCCATCGAGGCGATGATCACGACCGGGAGGATCAGCAGCGAGAGAGTCAGCGCCCCCGCAAGGAGCGTGAAGCCCAGGCCGATGCCGCGGACGAAGATCGCCAGCCCGAAGATCCCGTAGACGATCGAGGGCACTCCGGCGAGGTTTGCGATGTTCGTCCGGAGCAGCCGGTTGAGCCGGCTGTCGGTCGCGTACTCCTCCAGGTGGATCGCCGCGGCCACGCCGACCGGGAAGGTAATGAGCGCCACGAGGAGGGCGATCTCGATCGATCCCACAAGCGCCGGGAGAACGCCAGCGCGCTCCGCCCGGCGGGATGGCGCGCCGGTCAGGAACCCCGTGTCGAGCCAGGGCAGCCCGCGCGACAGGATGTCCCAGAGGAGGACGGCGAGGGTCAGCAGCAGCACGCCCACGGCGAGCAGGCAGAGGCCCAGGAAGACCGTGCCGGCCAGCTTCCGACGCATGACCAGTGGCTCGAACCGGGCGGCCGCCGGAGCGGCAGCGCTGGTGGCCATCAGTAGTGGTTCCGGAAGCGGGCGACGACGCGGCCACTCAGGAGGTTGAGCGCGAGCGTCATCAGGAAGAGCGTCGCGCCGACGGCGAAGAGCGCCTTGAACTGGATCGAGCCGGCTGGGGTGTCGCCGAGGCTGATCTGGACGATGAACGCGGTCATCGTCTGGACGCTCTCGCGCACGTCCAGGGTCAGTTGCGGGTTGGCGCCGACCGCAAGGACAACGGCCATCGTCTCGCCGACCGCCCGGCTCATCGCGAGGATGATCGAGGCCATGATCCCGGACAGCGCGGCCGGGACCACCACGCGGCGGACGACCTCGAACTTCGTCGCGCCCATCGCAACGGCCCCCTCGCGCAGGGATCGAGGGACCGCCCGCATCGCGTCCTCGGACAGTGTCGCGATCAACGGGGTCACGAGGATCCCCACGACGATCCCGCCGGCGAGAACGGAGAAGCCGCCGATCCCCGGGACGAGCGACTTCAGGAGGACCGGCGAGATGAAGTTGATGGCGAAGAAGCCGAGGACGACGGTCGGAATCCCGGCGATCAGCTCGAGCACCGGCTTGAGGGTGGTCCGGACGCGGGGGGAGGCGTATTCGGCCAGGTAGATGCCCGACAGCAGCCCGAACGGGATCGCAACGACGAGGGCCAGCCCGGCAACGAGGAGCGTGCCGGTCACGAGCGGCAGGACGCCGAACCGGAAGGGCTTGATCGACGCCGACCAGACGGTACCCGTGAGGTAGTCGAGCAGCGGGATCGCGCGGAAGAACTCGATCGCCTCGAAGGCGAGCACGGCGACAATCCCGACGGTCGTCAGGATGCCGACCGCGGCGGACAGCAGGAGGAACGCCTCGATGAGGCGTTCGTGGATCGGGGCACGACGGGTGAATGGCGCGGGAGCGGCGGTCATTGGCTCCTCATGTTCCCGGGCGGTGCTCGGATCGCCGCCCTCGGAAGTGGGAGGCGCCCCGACCCGATTCCGAGTTCGGGCCGGGACACCGGAGGAGAAGGGATGGGCTACGGCAGGGCGGCCCCCAGGGTGGCCTTTGCGGCGGCCAGCTCGTCGTCGGGGAGCGGCACGTAGCCGACCTCGACGACGAAGTCATTCACCTTGTCGAGGTAGTAGGTGAAGTACGCGGCGACCTCGGGTCGGGCGACGGCCTGTGTCGACGGGTAGACGAAGAGCGGCCGCGACAGCGGGGCGTACGACCCGTCCTTGATCGTGTCGATGGACGGGCTGACGCACCCGCTGCCACCGTCGATCGGGACGAGCCTGAGCTTGTCCGCGTTCTCCTCGTAGTAGGCGAACCCGAAGTACCCGAGGCCGTTCTCGTCGTTGGCGACGCCCTGGACCAGGGCGTTATCGTCCTCGCTCGGCGTGTAGTCGGAGCGGCTCCTCTTGGCCTCGCCGTTGATGACCTCGGTGAAGTAGTCGAAGGTGCCGGAGTCGGCGCCCGGGCCGAAGAGCTCGATCTTCTCGGCCGGCCACCCGGCGCGGACGTCCGCCCAGGTGGTCACGGTGCTGCCCTGGTCCCAGATCGCCTTGAGCTCGTCCGTAGTCAGGCAGTCCACGAAGTCATTGGCGGGGTTGACGACGACCGACAGGCCGTCGTAGGCGACCTTCAGCTCCACCGGCTCGATGCCGGCGTTCGCGCACAGCGTCGCCTCGGACAGCTCGTCGTCGGCGGTCCCGAGCTGGCCGTCCGCGCCCGGCTTGTCCTTCGTCTTGATCGGGCGGGACGCGTCGTTCGCGTCGGTCTCGGTGGAACAGAACTTCTTGAACCCGCCGCCGGTCCCGGAAAAGGCAACCGTCACCTTGACCTCCGGGTTTTCGATCTGGAACTCCTCGGCTACGGCTGCGCTGATCGGGTAGACGGTCGACGAGCCGTCGATCGCGATCTCGCCGCTGAGCGGCTCGGACGAGGGGTCGCGGGAGCCGCCGGGGCTGGTGCCGCCGCCGCCGCCCGCGGCGCGGGCGACGACCGCCCCGAGCAGGAGCGCGATTCGACGTCCCGTCTGGCGATGGGTCACGCGATGGATCCTCCTGGTGGACGGGGCCTTGCCCGACGGCCACGCGGCGTGGCGCGGCACGATCTGCTGATCTCGACACCAGAAGATTCGATCCGTAGGGTCAACCCGCGATCGGCGGTGCGTTAACGCTCCGTGAACGGGGGTCCGGCCGCGCCGAGCGCGCGCTCGAGCTTGGAGGCCGTCGCCGGCGCCAGGTCCGGCCGCCGGGCGAGGATGACGCCGAGGGCGGCGAGGTCCGCCTCGTTGCCAGAGCGCAGCTCGCACTCCAGCTCGACCCACCGGTCCGGTCCGCCGCTCGGCCGTGCGACCTCGATCTCGTCGAGGCTGAGCTCGACCGTGCTCGTCCCCACCGCGATGTCTCGCTGATGGCGTCGCTGCCGCAGGGTCGCCACAGTCACGAGCCCGTCCGAGCCGGTGAGATCGAGGAGGTGATCGCGAGCCGTGCTCGGCGGCCAGTCCCGGGGATCGTGACCGTTGCCCGCATCGCCCGGATCACCCGGATGGCCCGCGTCGCCCTCCAGTTCGAGGCGGCGATGGACGGCGCCTTCGCCGCGGCGGGCGAGCGACTTCACCGTGAGCCGACGCACGCCGCCGCCAGTCCGGATTCGCGCAATGAGTCCGGCCGCGCGCAGCGCCCCGCGCGCCGTGTCCAGGTACCGATCCAGAAGGTCC
>JBKJVO010000171.1:0-5905 GCA_046717305.1 Candidatus Limnocylindrales bacterium | reverse complement strand
TGGTGCGGGCCCCGGTGCGAGCGGACCTGCTCCTCCGGTCGGTGGTGCGGCGATTGGAGCCACTGGCGCGTCAGCGCGGAGTCCAGATCGTTCTGGCCGCTCCCGCTCGCCTGGTGCGCATCGACCGCGTGCGGATCGAACAGGCCGTCACGAACCTCGTCGCCAACGCGATTGCCTACGGACCTGCCGAGTCCGAGGTCGAGATCGTCGCTCGGGTGGACCCCGCTCCCGAGCCCGGACCCCACGACACATCGGGGGCCCTCGTCATCGAGGTGCTCGACCGGGGGCCGGGTATTGCTCCCGAGCTTGTCGACCGGCTCTTCCTGCCGTTCCATCGAGGGCAGAACGCGACCGGTACTGGGGCGGGCCTCGGTCTGGCGACGGCCGCCGCGGCCGTTCGGGCTCACCACGGGACGATCGGGTTTGACCCGCGCCCCGACGGCGGTACCCGTTTCTGGCTCGCCGTCCCCGCGTAGGTCGGGGCGAGGCGCAAATCGGGCGGCCTGCTACCGTTGCCGGTGCCCGGGTCGCCTCTAGCCAGGCGGCACGGGAAGAGCCCGGAGGACGACGGAACCGCCCTTCGGGCTCGTTCGTTCCTCTCCACGTCGCGCTCGCGTCACCTCCGGGAGCCCATCCGATGCCCTCGATCCGCCTCGGTGCCCTCTGCTGGAACCAGTACACGGCCTGGCCGCCGCTGCTCGAGGCCGGCAGGCGCGCAGAGAGCCTGGGGTACGACACGCTCTGGACGTGGGACCACCTCTACCCGATCGTCGGGTCGTGGGAGGGTCCGATCCTCGAGGGCTGGACAATCCTGACCGCGTGGGCGATGGCCACCGAGCGAATCCGGATCGGGCTGATGGTCGGGGCGAACACCTTCCGCGAGCCGGCGGTGACGGCGAAGATCGCCACGACCCTCGACCACGTCAGCGGCGGCCGGGCGATCTTGGGGATCGGCGCCGCCTGGTTCGAGCGCGAGCACATCGCGTACGGTCTGCGGTACGGCGAGGGGCCGCCGGAGCGTCTCCGCTGGCTGGCCGAGGCACTCCCGGTCATCCGCGGGATGCTCGACGGGGAGGCACCGTCGGCGGCCGGCCCGCGCTACTCGGCGCGTGCGATACGCAACGATCCCCCACCGATCCAGGAGCGCCTGCCGATCCTCATCGGCGGCGGCGGCGAGAAGGTCACGCTCCGGCTCGTGGCCCGCTATGCCGACGCGAACAACCTCGGCGGCGGGTTCGAAACCGTCAAGCGCAAGGAGGCGATCCTCCTCGAGCACTGCGAGCGGGAGGGCCGCGACCCGGCCGAGATCGAGCGGACGACCGGGATCGGCGCGGTCATCATCCGCGACTCCCGCGAGGAGGCGCGCCGCGTCTTCGAGGCGACCTTCGCGCACAACGGCCATGCCCGCCTCTGGGAGGACCAGCCGGTGGGCACGCCCGAGGACGTCATCGAGAAGCTCGCGCCGTACCCAGCGATCGGCTACCGCCATCTCATCGCGGGCTTTCCGTCGCCCTATGACGAGGAATCGATGACCCGGCTCGCCCTTGAGGTCCGCCCGGCGCTCGAGGCCGACTGATCGCGACTTCGTCCGCGGGGTCGGAGGGCTCATCAAGTCCTGCGCGGCTGCGCGCTTCGCGTTACCGTTCGTCCCATGACCGACGCACGCGGCCGCGGCACCGCCGCCGTCTCCTGGGGCGAGGACCGGATCGACCTCTTCTGGGTGGATTTCGACGGCGCCCTCATCCACCGGACGTTCGAGAACGATGCGTGGGCGGATGCCGAATCCCTCGGCGGGACCCTCGCCTCGGCTCCGACGGCGACGGCGTGGGCCGTCGGCCAGATGGAGGTTTTTGCCGTCATGCAAGACGGCGAACTCTGGAACCGCTACTGGGACGGCGAAGCCTGGCACGCCTGGCAGTCCCTCGGCGGCGAGCTCGACCCGTCCGAGGCGCCGGCCGCGTCATCCTGGGGTCCCGACCGCCTCGACGTCTTCGCACGCGGCCGGGACGGCCGGACCTGGCATCGCTGGTGGGATGGCACCCGCTGGGTCCCCTGGGAGCAGCTCGACCGCTAAGCCGCCGCGCTCACCACTGGGTCGCCGCCCTGACCTCTGGCGACCGTCGGCGAGCCGGCCGCACGAGCGCGCGATAAGTCGCAGCTAAGCGGGGCCCCGTACGCTCCGCCCACGTCCCGTCTGACGAAGTGCCCCGGCGGACGGGACGTCTGTCTGTCCGCCTGGATCCCGCCGGGCGAGGACCCGTGGAGCCGTCCAACACACCATGGCGCGTCGTGGACGCGCCCACTGTTTCGTCTGATACAGCGCGGCCTGCCGCCGCGACGCCGCAACCTGCTCCGGCCGTCCTTCTCCTGGCCGGAGCCGGGATCGCACTGCTCATGGTCGCCGCCGTTGCGATCGCGCTCGGCGCCCTGCCGGGTTCGCCCACGGACAAGCCGGGGGGCGTCGTGGTGGAGGCATCCGGCCCCGTGGTATCCGCGGACGAGGTCGTCGTGGACGTCACCGGGGCGGTGGCTGCACCCGGCGTCTACCGACTGCCGATCGGTTCGCGGGTCGGCGACGCGGTGGAGGCGGCCGGCGGGTACGGACCCCGGGTGGACGCCGCCCGTGCGGCGCGAGAGTTGAATCTCGCGGCGCTCCTCGTGGATGGAGCCCGCGTCACCGTGCCGTCGCGCGACGACGCGGCGGCAGCCGGCGCGAGCGCCGGTCCGGACGCGTCGGACGGTGACTCGGCCGACGGCCTGGTGGACCTCAACCACGCGACGCAGGCGGAGCTCGAGGCGCTGCCGGGGATCGGCCCGGTGACGGCGTCGAAGATCATCGACGCCCGGGCCGACGCGCCATTCGCGTCGGTTGACGACCTCCGCACGAGGAAGCTCGTCGGCGAGAAGGCCTTCGAGGCCCTCCGGCCCCTCGTCACGGTCCGCTGACGCGCCCGTGAGCATTCGGCTCGCGATCGGCGCCATCGTGGCTGCGCTCCTCGCCGGCGCGGGCGCAGGCGCCGAGCCACGGGCCGCCCTCGCGGTCCTCCTCGCGGCGATCGCTGCGGCAGGCGCCGGATGGATGCTCCGCGTGACGCGACCCCGACGGGGCAGCTGGCGGACGCTCGTTGCAACGGCCGCGGGGGCGGGGGCGATCGCCATCCGGCTGCTCATCGCGCCACCGGCGATGCCGCCGATCGACGTCGCCCTTCCCGAAGGCGACGGACCGTGGCCTGCCGTCGTCGTGACCGTCGGCCCGCTCCGCGAGGGCGGCCGGCCGGCCGTCGTGGAACTGCAGACCCCACCGGGCGTTCGAGTGGCCGCCACGCTCCCGGCGTGGCCCGTCGTCGTGCCGGGGGATGCCGTGGCAATTGACGGTTCATTCGAGGCCCGGCCGGACGGCGAGTACGGCGACTATCTGCAGCGGATCGGCGCCGCCGGAATCATCCGGGGACGCTCGGTCACCGTGGGGACGGCACCGGCAGGTGCCGGCCGGTCCCTCGAGAGCCTTCGCCGCGGTGCCGACGAGGCGCTTCGACGGGCGATCGCGGAACCGGAGGCGGGTCTGGCTTCCGGCATTCTGATCGGGCTGCGGGATCGCGTGGACCGTGACCTCGCCGCGGCGTTCACCGCCGTGGGCGCGAGCCACGTGGTCGCGATCTCGGGCTGGAACATCGCGATCGTGGCGGCGACCCTCGGGGCGATCGCGGGCAGGTTCGCACGGCGTCGGCGAGCGGCCCTCATCGCGGCCGCGATCGTCGCGTACGTCGTCTTCGTCGGGGCATCCCCGTCCGTGGTCCGTGCCGCCGCGATGGCCGGCGTCGTGCTGCTCGCTCGGGAACTCGGGCGCCCGAGCCGCGCCGCGGCGGCGATCGGGTGGGCGGTCGCGGGCTTGCTGCTCGTGGATCCCCGGCTCATCGACGACGTGGGCTTCCGCCTGTCGGCCCTCGCGACCGCCGGGCTCATCGCCTGGGGAACGCCGTTCACCGCGCGCCTGTCTGGCCCGGAGCCCGGTCGACCTCGCGCGTTCCTGGCCGAATCGCTCGGTGTCTCGCTCGCCGCCCAGCTCGCGACGCTGCCGATCGTCGCGTTCGAGTTCGGACGCCTGTCGCTCGTCTCGCCGGTCGTGAACCTCGGCGTCGTGCCCCTTGTGGCGCCGGCGATGGCGGCCGGGGCCGTCGCGCTCGCCGCGGGGGGCCTCACGTTCGTCGGTGCGCCCATGTTCGTCGCCACGATCGCCGGTCTCCCGGCGTGGGCACTCCTGGCCGGGATCGTGGGGCTCGTGCGGATCGGGGCGTCCGTGCCGTTCGCGAGCCTGGAGCTCGTCTCGCCGTGGGACGCGATCGTGGCGGGAGCCGCCGGCGCCGTGATCCTCGTCGCCGACCGGCGGCTCCGGAACCGGGGTGTGGGCCCAAGGCCCGTCGGGTCCGGCACGATCGGACGCCCGGCGCACCGGCCGCGCCAGGGCACCGCCCCGCCGCGCGCCGGTGTTGCGCGTCCCCTGGCCGTGGTGCTGGCCGCGGCGATCGTCGCGTTGGCGATCGCGATGATCCACCGCCCGGACGGGATCGCCCGGATCACGATCTTCGACGTCGGTCAAGGGGACGCGATCCTCCTGGAGGGAAGTCGTGGCGGGCGGCTGCTCGTGGACGGCGGGCCGGACCCTGGACGTCTCCTTGTGGCGCTCGACGAGCATCTGCCGCCATGGGATCGGCGGATCGATGTCGTCGTCCTGTCCCACCCGCACGAAGATCACGCGGCGGGCCTTGCCGCGGTCCTCGGGCGATACGGGGTCGAGCGAGTGCTGGAGCCGGGAATGGTCGGGCCGGGCCCTGGTTACGCTGCGCTTGACGCCGCCCTCGCCGGTGGAGGCATCGGTCGCGGGGTCCTGTCCGCCGGCGATCGCCTGGCGGTGGACGACATCAGCCTGCGGGTCCTGTGGCCGGATGCCGGCGCGGTACCCGAGCAGCCGCCGGATGGCGGGACGGGGATCAACAACGTGTCGATCGTCCTCCTCGGCGAAGTCTGGGGGCATCGATTCCTGCTCACCGGCGACATCGAGGAGGAGATCGATCCGACGCTCCTCGCACGAGGTCTTCCCCAGGTCGAGGTGCTGAAGGTGGCGCACCATGGCTCCAGAACGTCCTCAACCGCTCCGCTGCTGGCCGCCGTCCGGCCGCGGATCGCGGTCGTCTCGGCCGGTCGCGGGAACCCGTACGGCCATCCGGCCGCGGCCACGGTCGGTCGGTTCGAGGCCGCGGGCGTGCGGCTCCTTCGCACCGACACGGACGGAACCGTCGAGATCGAGTTGGGGCCGGGGCCAATCCGCGTCCACGCGGAGACCAACACCGCGTCCGGCGACCCCGTCCCCGACCCGCCGGCCGCCGCCGGCACGGGGACGGCGGCATTCCTGTGCGGGTTGCCCGCGGGACCGTCCGCCGCACTTCTGGCCCCCGGCCGCCCGCCAGCGGCTGACCCAGCGATCGCGGCAGCGACCTCAACGACCGTTCGCTCGCCGCTCGCCGACGCCGGCCGGACCCTCCGGTACCATGCGATGGGTGATCACCCCGACCCTGGAACGCCCGCTCCGCCGGCCGTCGTGGCTGAGTGGCCGCGACATGCCTGTCGTTGGGTGCGCCGCTCGCGCTCGAGGTCGTTCCGCCGGTGACCCCGGTCGCGCGCGCCGATGAGCGCCGCGCCGGTCGCCTACTTCTGGGGGGACGACTCGTACTCGATCGATGTCGCCGTCGAGGCCGTCCGGACGGACCCGACGCGCTTCCCGGCGGGCGCCCCGGAGCGCTGGCGCGTCCGCGGCGAGGCGGGCGAGGCCCCGAGGATCATCGGCGCGCTGCTGGAACGCCTCTCCCCCGCCACGATGTTCGGCGGCGGGACGCTGGCCATCCTGTCG
>JBKJVO010000170.1:0-2930 GCA_046717305.1 Candidatus Limnocylindrales bacterium | reverse complement strand
CGGCGACCTTCGCGAGATCGATGTCGTACTCCGACGCGTGGAGGATCTCGAAGCCTTCGGCGTAGGCCTGCATCAAGCCGTACTCGATGCCGTTGTGGATCATCTTGACGTAGTGCCCGGCCCCGGGGGCACCTGCGTGGAGGTAGCCGTCCGTCGGCGCGAGGCTCCGGAAGACCGGCTCGAGCGGCGTCACCGCGGCGGGCTCCCCGCCGACCATCAGGCAGAACCCGTTCTGGAGGCCCCAGATCCCGCCGGACACCCCGGCATCGACGTACTGGACGCCCTGCTTCGCGAGGTCGGCATGCCGGCGCACATCGTCGTGGAAGTTGGTGTTGCCGCCGTCCACGATCGTGTCGCCGGGCTCAAGGTGCTCCATCAGCTCCCTGATCTGGGCCTCGGTCGCGTCGCCCGCCGGGACCATGATCCAGACGGCGCGCGGCTTCTGGAGTTTTCCGACGAGTTCCTCGATCGAGAATGCGGGCTCAGCGCCCTCGGTCGCGATCTCCCGGGTCTTTTCCGGCGAGCGGTTGTACGCCACGATCTCGTGGCCGTCGCGGAGCAGGCGGCGGACCATGTTGCCGCCCATCCGGCCGAGGCCGATGAACCCGATTCGCATGTCGTGGCGCCTCCAATGGAGCAGACAGATGGCGGCTCGTTGGGGCCGTGACGGGCCCCGCTGCAGTCTACCCGTGGTGCGCGCCGCTGCTACGCTGCTGGCAAACAGGGACATCGGAGGCGGACCATGACTCGCGACCCGCTCCTGGAGCTGGCGGACCGCCACCTGATTCGCTACGTGCCCGGTTTCGCGCCGTTTCTCGTCGAACGTGCCCGCGGCAGCTGGGTCTGGGACCGCGACGGCAACCGCATCCTGGACTTCACGAGCGGCCAGATCTGCAGCACGATCGGGCACAACCACCCGCGGATCGTCGAGGCGATCCGGAGCGCCTGCGACCGGGTCCTTCACCTCAACAGCTGGATGCTCTCGGAGGAGGTCGTCCGGCTCGCGGCGCGGCTTGCCGAGCTCCTGCCCGAGCCGCTCTCGAAGGCGATCATCCTGAACACGGGCTCCGAGGCGAACGAGGTTGCGATGCGGATCGCGAAACTCGCCACCGGTCGGTTCGAGATCGCGGGCCTTGACCAGAGCTTCCACGGTCTGACGGCCGGGGCCGCGTCAGTGACGTGGTCGGTCGGCCGGGGCGGCTACGGCCCGCAACTGCCCGGGACGTTCATGATCCCCGCGCCCTATTCGTACCGCTGCCCGGTCAAGTACCTCGCGAACGGCATCCCCGGCTGCGGTGGCTGTGACCGGTCCTGCCTCGAGCACGGCTTCGACCTGCTCGACGCGGCGGGATCCGGCGCCCTGGCGGCCACGATCGCCGAGCCGGTCCTTTCGGCGGGCGGGATGATCGACCCGCCGCCCGGCTACCTCGCCCGGCTCGCGGAGCTCACCCGGGCACGCGGCGGCCTCCTCATCGTGGACGAGGCGCAGACCGGGTTTGGCCGGCTCGGAACCATGTTCGGATTCGAGGCGGACGGGATCGTCCCGGACATCGTCACGGTCTCGAAGACGCTTGGCGGCGGGCTGCCGATCGCCGCGACGATCATCAGCCCGGAGCTGGAGCAGCGGATCGTGGATCGAGGCTTCGTCCACGTCACGAGCCACGTCAGCGATCCGCTCCCGGCCGCGGTCGGTCTCGCGGTGCTCGACGTCGTCGTCGAGGAGCGGCTCCCTGAACGCGCGGCCGCGATGGGCGCCCGGCTTCAGGCGGGGCTGCTGGAACTCGCGGAGCGCCACGAGATCATCGGCGAGGTCCGGGGGCGCGGCCTCCTCCTCGGGGTCGAGCTGGTCACGGACCGGGCCACGCGAGAGCCGGCCGACGACCTCGGCGAGCGGGCGACGGACGAATGCCTGACACGCGGCCTCTCGATGAACATCGTCCGCCACGTCGGCGCGAACAGCGTCTGGCGGATGGCACCTCCGCTTACGGTGACGGAGGACGAGATCGACCTCGCCCTCACGATCATGGACGAGAGTCTGGCCGCGGTCGTGGCGATGGCGGTCTGACCGCGAGTCCCCTGGCCGGCGCGTGTTTCGCCCGGCGCCCGCTTCGCCCGGCGCCCGCTTCGGCGGGGTGCCGAATACGCCGGTTCCCCTTGCCCGCCAGAGAACCGCTTCCACTTTTGATGCCCGTGTCCGCATCACACCGACCCCTGATGCTGCCACGCGCATCACATCTGTCAGGTGCCGCGGCCGTGTCGGCCGTCCCGAAGGGATCTGATGCGGCCACGCGCATCACTGCGACGAGTGGTTTCGGCGCGAGGTGCCAGCGGCGAACGTCCCGCGCCGATCTGGCTCAGCCTCCGAGCGCCAGCGCGAATGCCCGCTCCAGCACGACCAGGTCCGCCACCGCGTCACGCCCGAGGCGCAAACGAAGGATCGGCAGGTCGTGCGAGGCAATCGCCTCCGCGTCGCCCTGCGCCTGCCCATCGATGAGCTGTCCGAAGGTGTACGGCCAGCCGGAAATCGGACGATCGTGCGGATGCTCGGTGGTGAGCTGGAGGTACCAGCCGATCGGGGCGCCGCCCTTGTGCAGCTGGCCCGTCGAGTGGAGAAAGCGCGGGCCGTAGGCGGCGGTCGTCGCATAGCCGGTCCGGTCGCGGATGAGCGCCCGGATCCGCCGGATCGCGGTATCGGCCGTCTGGCTCGGTGCGATGAATGCCTGGATCGCAACGTAGCGGCCGGGCCGCGGCGCACCGAGACTCGACCGGATCGCGTCGGCCAGCCGATCCTCGCCGAGCTCGGCGATCGAGCGCACCTCGAGCGTCGGGTTCGGCGCCCCAACCCCGTCCGAGGTGTGGGGTCCGGAGGCGGCAGCGAGGACCCGTCGGGTCCGATCCTTCGCCTCCTCGACGTTCGGCTGGTCGAAGGG
>JBKJVO010000169.1:0-6807 GCA_046717305.1 Candidatus Limnocylindrales bacterium | reverse complement strand
GCCGTAGGGTGCGACGGCCTCGCCGATCCGCGCCGCCCGATCCGCTCTCGACGTCCTGATCGCCTCGGCAGTGTCATACGGCCGGTCCGCTGCGCTCGCGCGGTCCGTCGGAGTCGGTCGATAGCCGACGATCGCCAGATCGTTTTCGTCGATCACGTGCTGCGTGCCGACCTTCGACGCCGGCAGCTTCCCCTCCCGGATCCAGCGACGGATGGTCTCCGGGTTGCGTCCCAGCCGCTTTGCGGCCTCGGGAACGGTGAGCATCTTCGACCTCCGAGCGTGTTGTCGCATACTACACAACAGATCCACGGGCCGCCAGGCCTCAGATGTGCTTCAGACCGCAACCCGACAGGCGAGGCCGTAGTAGAGCGCGATGTCGGCGCCGATATGGACGCCGATCGGGACCGCCAGCGACCCGCTCTGGCGAACGTACACGCCGGCGAGGAGGCCCGCCATTGCGAGGAGCGTCGCGTGGACGGGCACGAATGCGGTCACGTCCGGGCCCACGTGGACGATCCCGAAGACGATCGCCTGCACGACGACGCCGACCCACGGTCCGGCAACCCGCCCCAGCCAGCCCTGGAGGGCGCCTCGATAGGCCGTCTCCTCGAGGATCCCGTTCGCGACACCGAAGGCGACCGCCGGGAGGAGGGCGGCGATCGGCCGTTCGAATTCGACGCGGCCGAAGAAGGGCTCGGCGAGCCACGGCCCGATCAGTAGACCGCCCAGCGCGACGACGACGAGCCCGACGACCGCAAGCGCGAGCTCGTGCGGGCGCGGCCGGCGGAGGCCGAGATCGAAAAGGGTCTGCGACCGGTGGATCCTGACGAGGACGATGACGACCACGCCCACGACCAGGGCGATGGCGACGCGCCGGAGGGCGATGACGGAAAGCGGGTCCGCACACGCAAGCGGCCCGATGGGCCGGTCGACGCCGAGGAGCCACGGCCACATCAGGGCGATCGAGAGCGGGAGAACCGCGGCCCAGCCGAGCGCCGCGGGGCGCTGGAGGACGGTCAGGATCCCCCAACCACAGGCGACGAACACGGCCATCGCGGGACGCGCGTCCGGGACGAGGGCGCCAATCAGCAGGAACCCGGCCCCGCCGAGGGCGCCGATGCTCACCGTTCGAGTACCCGATTGGTTCATCGGACGGGAGACGCCCGTCCCGGTCTCGCGTCACGCCCCTCCCGCGCAGGCGGGGGCGTCCGTCCCGAGGCTCAGCCAGGCTTGCGCAGGAGCGTCACGAACTGGGGCGACGAGAACAGGTTGAACTCGGAGTGGACGTGCTCGAGGCCGACCGCCTCGCCGAGCCGCTGGACCTTTGACGGCCGGAGCTTGTGGAGGTGGAGCTCGCGGGACCGGAAGGGGTTGCGATAGATGATGATCGCGTCGGGCACCGAGAACAAGCCGCGAATGGGTTCGGCCGGATAGATCAGGAGCATGCTGCCACCGGGCCGCAGCACCCGGGCCATCTCGGCGAAGGCCGCCTCGAGCAGCGGAAAATGTTCGATGGCATGGACCGCCACGACCTGGTCGAACTCGCCGTCCGGGAAGTCCAGGTGCTCGACGCGCATGACCCGGATGTCCCTGGCGACGGCGTTGCCGGCCACTTCGGGGTTGGCATCGATGCCGGTTGCGATCGCGCCCAGGTCGTCCAGCCGCTTCGTGAGGTGACCCCGACCGGAGCCGACCTCGAGGATCCTGGTGCCCTGCTGTGGGTCGAGGAGTCGCCGGGTTGTGGCGAGGTGCTGACGGTCCCAGCGCTGGCTCAGCGCGTAGCGCCGCATGTCCCCGGACGTCGCTGCCCGTCGCCCCGATGATCGATCGTCGTCGATGGTCATCGCTCCATCTGCATCGCTGTCTCCCTCGCGCCGAGCCTCGTGCCGGTCCGTGGATGGTATGCGGTCACGACCGGGTCGACACGTTGCTCCCGGTGAGGATCACGAGCGCCGGACCTCTCCGCGCCGGGTCGATGAGGAGACCCGCCCAGGAGGCCGCAGCCGCGCCTTCGACGGTGATCCCGGTCGCGGCGGTCAGCTCGGCCTGGGCGGCGTGGAGCTGCGCCTCGGTGACCAGGACGAGATCGTCGATTCGGCCGACCATCATGTCCAGCGCCTCGGGCACGGGGACCCGGCAGGCGATGCCCTCGGCGTACGTGGCCGCCACGGCGGTCTCCACGGGTGCGCCGGCCGCCCAGGAGCGGACCATTGAGGGTGCCTCGCTCGCGGCGACGCCCACGACCCGGCAGTCAGGTGCCGCGTGACGAAGCCAGGCGCCGACGCCGACGATCAGCGCACCGTTTCCCAGGGGCACGTAGGCGACGGAAGGTAGCGGGACCGCCCCGGCCGCCGCGGCATCGGTCACCTCGAGCGCGAGCGTCGCAGCGCCGGCCGCGACCCGCGGGTCCTGGCCGTCCGTCACCAGCTCGGCACCGCGATCGAGCGCATATGCCGCGGCGGCTGCACGCGCGTCGTCGAAGTCCCTCCCCTCCTGGATCACGGTCGCGCCGAAGCTGCGGATTCGATCGAGCTTGACCGGGTTCGCGTGCTCGTCCGCGAAAATGACCACCGGGATGCGGTGGGCCCGTGCCGCGTACGCGAGTCCCTGTCCGAAGTTGCCGGTCGAGGCCGCCACGACCGGCCGGTCGCTCCCGATGCTCCCCTCCCCTGCCAGGCCCGCGACGGCCAGCCAGGTCCCGCGGCCCTTGAAGGCGCGGATCGGGTTCAGGCACTCGACCTTGATGACGACGTCCACTCCGGCCAGGCGTCCGAGGCCCTCATGGAGGTACTGCGGCGAGTCGCGGAAGGCGGGCTGGATCCGCGCATGGGCGGCCCGGATCGCGTCGGGTTCGAGCTCAGGGTCGCGGCGGGCGTGGAAGGGCACGACAGGGTTCCACGTATGACGGGGACAACGAAACGCCCGAAGGAACCGCCTCCCGTCGTGCTCTCCACCCGCCACCAGAGCAAGCTCCGGGGCGGGACCGATGTTGCCACCGGTCGAAGCGCCGTCTGTTTGGGGCCCCTTCGGGCAAGACCAACGATACGGGCGCCCGCCCGGGCGCTGAAAGGGGCTTATCCACGAGTTTCCGGAAACGAGCGCCGCTTTCGGCGGTCTCGTCCACACCCCGTCCACGCCCAGACCAGGCTGCGACGGCCGGACACACGAAAACGCCCGGAGAAACTGCCGATCCCTAGTCGCTCCACCACACCCCATGCAAGCATCGAGTGCGATTCGTCAGTGCAAGCACCGACCGGATCGTCAGTGGTTCGTAGCCTCTCCGGGCAAGACCTACTGTACGGGCGCGGACCTGGCGTCGGGAAGGGACTTATCCACGAGTTTGCTCGATCGCAGGGCGATTTCGAGCGCCTGTCCACAGGCCGTCCACGAAACGGGGGTGGGCGCTACCCGATTTCGAGCGGCCAGGACCCATTGCCGTCGGCGCCATCGGCCGGCAGGCCGGCTTCATCGAGGCGGGCGCGTCGGGACACGCGGCCGATCCGGACCTCCCATATGCCGGCGTCACGGCGCCGGACGGTGCATTCGACCACCCGGACACCCAGATCGTCCAGGATCTCGATCACGTCGACCCGCGCCGTCCCTTCTTCTGATTCAAGGCCCGCGACGAGGGCGGCGACCCCGAGCGTCCCGGAGCCCACGAGGGCGAGCGTCGGCGCGGGTGCGGGAGTGACGAGGTGGTCGATGCCCGTCTCGGTGACGCGGGGGCCGTGAACACTGCCGTCGCATGCCCGGTGCAGGGTGAGCAGACCGGCGCCGGTCGCCGACTCGAGGCGTGCGAACCGGCCATCGGAACCGGTCTCCAGGGTGTGGACGACGATCAGTGCACCGCGCCGATCTCCCACCGCCCATCGCCAGCGGCGTCCAGCGCGTCCCTCAGCGACGGACCAGGTGATCGTGCGGCCGGACTCGCCGATGAGCCGGCCGCCTCGGCGCAGCGGCCCGCTCACTCGGCCGCAGCGTCCTCGAGCGTGGCCGCCCATGTCTCGGCGACCCGTTCGAGTTCGCCGGCCAGGGCCGGCGCCACGCGGCCGCTCACGCGGATATCGCGATTGCCGTACTCGAGCTCCACGGTCCCGCGCTCGCGGATTCGAGCGAGGAGCGCCCCTGCGGTGTACGGCACGTGCACGTCGACGGCCACCCAGAGCGAGGCGAGGAGCGAGGCCAGCTCCGCCCTGAGCATGTCCAGGCCGTAGCCGGTGAGCGCCGAGACGAAGACCGCCCCGTCGATCGCCGGGTCTGTCGCCGTCCCGTCGCGGGCGGACCGTTCCAGGAGATCGGCCTTGTTGAAGACGATGAGTCGCGGCTTCTCACCGGCCCCGAGCTCGTCGAGGACGGACTGCACGGCCGAGCGGTGCTCGGCGAAGTGGGCGTCGGAGGCATCGACGACCTCGAGCAGGACGTCCGCCCGATTGACCTCCTCGAGCGTTGCCCGGAATGCGTCGATCAGCTGATGCGGAAGCTTGTGGATGAACCCGACGGTGTCGGTGACGATCGCCGACTGCCCGTCGCCGAGCTTCACCTGGCGGCTGGTGGGGTCGAGCGTCGCGAAGAGCCTGTCCTCGGCCAGGGCCACCTCCGATCCCACCAGCGAATTCAGGAGCGTGGACTTCCCCGCGTTCGTGTACCCGACGATACCGACCGTCGCCATGAGACGCCGGTCGCGGCCCCGGGCCGTGGTCTCCCGGTTCTGGCGGACCTCCTCGACCCGTGCTTTCATCTTCTTGATCCGCTCCCGGATGAGCCGACGGTCCGTCTCCAGCTGGCTCTCGCCGGGGCCCCGCGTTCCGATTCCGCCGCCCGTCCGTGACAGGTGCGTCCACAGGCGCGTCAGCCGCGGCAGCTGGTACTCCAGCTGGGCGAGCTCCACCTGGAGCCGGCCCTCATGGGTCCGGGCATGCTGGGCGAAGATGTCGAGGATCAGCCGGCTCCGGTCGATGACCTTGACGTTCAACAGGCTCTCGAGGGCCTTCTGCTGCGACGGCGACAGCTCGTCGTCGGTGACGAGGAGGTCAAACCGGGTTTCCGACTTCGCCGCGACGAGGTCCTCCGCCTTGCCCTTCCCGACATACCAGTTTGGGTCGACGTGGCGGCGGTTCTGCCACTCGGCGCCGACGACCTCCGCCCCCGCCGTGAGCGCGAGGTTCGCGAGCTCGGCGAGCGAGTCTTCCGCAGTCCAGCCGGCGTCGTCGCCGGTGTCCACGGCGAGGAGAAACGCCTTCTCGGGAGGCGTCGCGAGATCGATCAGGGCCGGCCGGTCCCGGGTGCTGGATGCCATGCGCCCAGTCTAGCCGCGGGCCCCGAGAATCCCGCGGGCGGCCTCCAGTGCACGAGGCAGCGGGTCCGCGCCCGACGGGTCCATCCATGAGATCTCCGGCTCGCGACGGAACCAGGTTCGCTGCCGCTTCGCGAACGCGACGTTGCGGGCGGCGTCGCGCTCGATCGCGGCCTCGCGATCGATCTCCCCGTCGAGGAACGCCCACGACTCCGCGTAGCCGATCGCGCTGAACGCCGGGAGTGTTGGGTCGTACCGGCCCCGGAGCGCCGCCGCCTCTTCGACGAGGCCGGCATCGAACTGGGCGCGGGCCCGTTCGGCGATCGAGCGCGCGTGGACGTCGCGCGGGAGGTCGAGGCCCAGCCAGACAAGCGGGCCCCCGTAACCGCGCGGCTCCGGGAGCGGTCGATCGCCGCGCAGTTCGGCGATCTCGAGGGCCCGGGCGACCCTGCGGGGGTTGTGGAGGTCCACGCCCGCCGCCAGCCTCGGAGCGAGGTTCCGCAGGCGTTCCGTGGCGGCCTCCAACCCGAGGAGGGCGAGCTCGCCCTCGATCCGCTGGCGGACAACGGTGTCCGATGGCAGGTCATGCGTATCCAGGCCGCGCGCGACCGCACGGAGGTAGAAGCCCGTGCCGCCGGCGAGGATCGCCAGGGCGCCGGCCGCCGCGATCGGTTGGAGGACGGTCGCCACGTGGTCGGCGAAGTCGGCCACGGAGAACGGCTGGTCGGGATCCACGAGGTCGAGGCCGTGGTGCGGGACGCCACGACGCTCATCGAGGGTCGGCTTGGCCGTGCCGATGTCGAGGCCTCGATAGACCTGGCGGGAGTCGGCCGTGATGACCTCGGCATTGACGCCCTCGCTGCCGAGGGCACGTGCGATCCGGACGGCCAAGGCTGTCTTCCCGGTGGCAGTCGGTCCGGCGACGACGAGGAGGGGCGGATACGCCGCCATCACGCGGCGGACGAGTCCCCGACGGGCGCGCCTCGGAGCGCGTATGGGCCCGCATGCTCCAGGCGGACGGTCACGAGGCGGCCGATCCAATCGGTGTCGCCGGCGAGATGGACGAGCTTGTTCCCGCGGGTCCGGCCGGACAGCGCGACCTCACCCGGGCCGGGCCTGACGCCCCGCGGCTCGCTCCCCTCCCCCGCAGGTGCGTCGTCGTGGTCGTGCGAGCGCTCGCGCGCAACCGTATCCACGAGGACCTCGACGTCCCGACCCAGCCATTCGCGGTTTCGCGCGTGGCCGATCGGTTCCTGGACGGCGAGGAGGGCATTCAGCCGCCGTCGCTTGTCGGCCTGGGGCACGTCATCGGCGAGGTGGGTCGCCGGCGTGCCCGGCCGCTCGGAATACGCGGCCGCGAAGACCTGATCGTACCGGACGGTCTCGAGGAAGCTGAGCGACCGCTCGAACTGGGCCTCCGTCTCCCCGCAGAACCCGACGATGACGTCGGTGCTGATCGTGATCCCGGGGACGGCCGACCTGATCTTCTCGAGCCGTTCGAGGTAGTGCTCGGT
>JBKJVO010000168.1:0-4523 GCA_046717305.1 Candidatus Limnocylindrales bacterium | reverse complement strand
GGGCCTCGGCCGGGCGACGGGCGACGGGCGCCCCGGGCGACGGGCCGATGATCGGCCCACCCCGGGCGGGCCCTGGGCGATCCTTCCGACGGCGTTTGATGCTGGGAGCAGCAAATCCGGGCCAACGACGGCCACAAGGCTGCGCGCGGCCGCCGATCGACGGCGCCCGGCCCCGCGGCCACGTGTGGCATCGGCGGCCAAGCGTGGCAACGGCGGGCCGGAGCACGGAATCGGCGCGGCCATCCGACACCTCGGCCTCGACCCGCCCGTTATCGCGGCACTAGCCCGGGATTTGATGGTGGGAGCATCACGGTCCTCGATACGTGCCAACGGGCGCTCAGAAGCGGCGGGTCCCGTCGCTCCGCCTCGCCACTCTCCGCCTCGCCACTCTCCGCCTCGCGACCCTCCGCCGCGCCACGCCTCGCCACCCACCGCCTCGCCACGCCTCTCCACGCTCCGCCTCGCGACCCTCCGCCTCGCGACCCTCCGCCCACCGCCCGCCGCACCGTGAGACGGCTACGATGGCTCCGGAGGTGCCTTGTGCGACGTGACGGCGAGACGGCCATCACCTGGTTCGGCCATGCGTGCGTCGAGGTCGTGACCCCGGGCGGGAAGACCGTCCTGTTCGACCCGTGGTTCGCGAACCCGCGCAGCCCGCGGGCACCGGAAACCGTGGACCGGTGCGACGTCCTCCTCGTGACCCACGGTCACGGCGACCACCTGGGCAACGCCCTCCAGATCGCGTCCCGCACACGGCCGGCCTGGCCGGCGATCCACGAGCTCCAGCTGTGGCTTCGCCGGAACTACGCGGGCGCGGACTCCGTGATCGGCATGAACAAGGGCGGCACGGTGGAGGCGGCCGGCCTGCGGGTCACGATGACCTCCGCGGAGCACTCGGCCGGAGACTGGAACGCCGGGGGAGAAACGACCTTGTACCTCGGCGAGCCCGCGGGCTTCGTCGTGGAGCTGGAGGACGGCACGCGGCTGTATCACGCCGGCGATACCGCGGCCTTCGGCGACATGCGCCTCATCCGTGAGCTTCATCGGCCGGACCTCGCCATGCTGCCGATCGGCGGCCTGTACACGATGGATCCGGTGGGTGCGGCGCTCGCCGTGGAGCTCCTCGGGGTCCGGCACGTTCTGCCGATCCATTACGGGACGTTCCCGATCCTGGCGGGGACGCCGGACGAGCTACGCGCCGCCCTTGCGGCACGCGGCCTCGGCGACGTGACCGTCCACGACCCGGATCCGGGGGTCACGATCCGCTTCTGAGCCGGCGCCTCGGCCGGAGCTGCGGCCGGCTCTTGGCCAGCCCCCGGACGGCATTCCGCCGACTTCCGGGCTGGTGGCTCCCGAGGGGTCCGGGTCCGGCGTGGGACCTTCGGGTGGGTGCACAAAGGCACCGCCACCTGCGATACCAGACCCTGCGTATCCAGTCGCAAGGGAATCCATGAAGGCCAGATTCATTCCGGACGCCTCCCCGTTGGTTCACGGCGCCCTCGTGGACGGTCACGACAGCCTGCGGCTCGTCAAGATCCGTCTTGCGCTGACGCTCATCGCCGTTGCCATCCTGCCGCTTGCGGCGGTTGCGCCGGTGGCGCGGGCCGTGCTCGATGACACGCGCACGGCCCTCACGGAGCGCCTGTCCGCGGAGGCTGAGCACGCCGCGGCCGAAGTCCGGCGCGAGCTCAATGGCATCCGCGGCACGCTCCAGGAACTGGCCGCATCAGACGCTGTCGCCGCCGCCATAGCACTGCCGGCCGGAGATCCGGCCGCGGGGCCCGTCGCCGGCCAGCTTGGCGCGCTGCTCAAGCGGCCGTCCGGGGTCGTGAACGCTGCTGCCCTCGCCGATCCCGCGGGCGCCGTGCACGTCCGTGTCGGCCCCGAGGGCACGGCCCTGTCCGGGATGCCGCCGCCACCCACCAACCTGGCTGCGTTTATCCTCGTGCCAGACGAGGCCGGCCGCCGCACGACCCTCGAGATTGCCGTCGGCATCCCGGCCGGCGCGGCGGGACCCCCGCTCGGATCACTCGTCGCCTTGGTTCCGATCTCAACGCTGCTGGCCTGGGCGAGCCCGGACGCGGCTGCCGCCGGCCGGTCCGTGGACCTCGTCGACGCCGCTGGACACGTGCTCGCCTCGGTCGGGCCGGACGCCGGAATCAACCTGCCCGGCACGGTGCTCGGGCTCGCCGCCGAGGGTGCCCAGGGGTCGGAGGCCGAGGCCCCGATCGGGTTGCCTGCCCTCAACGGCTGGCGGGTGGTCGCGACCGCGCCACTCCCCGTGACCGAGCTGCCCTTGCCCGCCGTGGCGACGCTCGTCGGGCTCATCGTCCTGCTGGTCTGGTTCACGTGGTGGATGGGTCGCCAGATTCTCCGTCCCGCGGCCGTGCTCGAGTCCGAGCGCGCCCGATTCCACGGGCTGTACGAGTCGGCGAGGGAGGCGTCGCTCCGAGACAACCTGACCGGCCTCGGCAACCACCGGGCGTTCCATGAGGCGGTCGCCCGGATGGTGGACCAGACGCGCCGATACGGCACTCCATTCACGCTCGTCCTGCTCGACATCGACGAGTTCAAACGGGTCAACGACACGAAGGGGCACGCCACCGGGGACGAGCTGCTGGCCGAGGTCGGGAACCTCATCCGCGCCACCGTCAGACAGGCCGACGCGGGCTATCGGATCGGCGGGGATGAGTTCGCGCTGCTGCTTGCGAGCACGGACGCCGCGGGCGCAGAGGTGACCACGCGACGGCTGCTCAGCCGCAGCCTGGAGGACCGGGCGAGCGGTCGCTACGGCGGCCCGATCTCCTTCTCGGCGGGCATCACGGCGTGTCCGCAGTTCGGCAGCACGCGCCAGGAGTTGACCGCTCAGGCGGACGCCGCCCTCTATCGCGGGAAGCGGGCGGGTCGAACCATCGTCTCCGTCTTCGATCCTGCGCTCGATCGCGGCCATGTCGCCGAGGGGATGCGCTCGGAGCTCTCGGCGGCCGTCTCCGTCGTCATCGAGACCGGCGCCCTGAGCCCCGTCTACCAGCCGATCGTCCATCTCGCGACCGGTCGGATCCTCGGCTACGAGGGGCTTGTGCGCGTGAAGCCGGATCTCGGCTTCGCGCACACCGGGGCGCTGTTCGACGGGGCGGAGATTGCCGGCCGAGTGCTTGACCTGGACCGTGCAGCCCTGGACGTCGTCCTGCGGGGCTCGCACCAGATTGGCGACTCGACCCTCCTGTCCGTCAACGTCTCGCCGCGCAGCTTCGAGGCTCTCGAGTTCAACGCGACCGTCCTCCTCGCCATCCTCCGGCGCCACGGCGTGGCCCCGGAGCGCGTCATTCTGGAGCTCACGGAACGCGACCCCATCCGCGACGCCGAGCGCCTTCGGGCGACGATCGTCCAGCTCCAGGCAGCGGGTGTACGGGTCGCGGCCGACGACGTCGGCGCCGGCAACGCAGGCCTGCGGCTGCTGAGCCAGTTCCGATTCGATGTCGTCAAGATCGACCTGTCGCTCGTCCAGGGCGGAGCCGGCCAGGACCAGACGCTGTCCGTGTTGACCTCGATTGTCGGGCTCGCCCGGCGGTGGGGCGCACTCACGATTGCCGAGGGCGTCGAGACCAAGGAGCAGCTCCAGATGATCCGGGGCCTCGACATCGACGCCGGCCAGGGCTACCTGCTCGGGCGGCCGGGCGCCGTCCTCGACGTGGACCAGATCGACCTTTCCGCCTTCGCGGACGGCGCGAGCCACGATGCTGCCGCAGGACCGCCCGCGTTTCCGAGCGTCGTCGCCGCCGCGGGCGCACCTCACGTTGGGCGTTCCGGCAGCGAGCCAAACCCCTTTGCCGCCGGTTCCGGCGCCACGCGCGAAACCGCCCACACCGCGGCATCCGTCATCGCCGGCGGCGCCCCGAACTCCTTCGCGCCACACTGAGGTCACCCCGCGGTCCGGCAGTCGGGCGGCCGGGCGGTCCGGCGGTCGGGCGGTCGGGCGGTCGGGCGGCCGGGCGGGCGGCCGGCGTCCCCTCGAACCCGGCGTTGATCGCTGAGTCGCTCCGCGCTGCTCGGAGCATCAAATGGGGCCCAAGCCCGGCGCTAACCGGCACGGGCCGGTGGCGTTCCACACCTTGAGGCGCCGACTTGAGCGTGGAGCCCGAGCGCCCGAGGTGCCCGACGGCCTGGTACCGGGGTGCGGGGGCCCATTGGGTCGTCGCAATCCCGGATTTGCTGGTGGGGGCAGCATCGGACCGGTCTAAGCGGCCGGCGAACTGGCCGGCGGAAGCGGCCGGCGAACTGGCCGGCGGAAGCGGCCGGCGAAAGCGGCCGGCGAACTGGCCGGCGAACTGGCCGGCGAAGGGGCCAGGCGCCGCCCTGACGCCACGCTCGGAAGCGCCTCGCAAAAGGGGCCCGCTGATCTCGTCCAGATACGTCCGTGACACCGGGCCTGGGCGCGGAGTGAGGTCCAGCCAGGCCTGAGAACAAGGCGAGAGCCCTCGCTACGCTGGTGGTGTTCAAGACATCAGCCGAAGGAGGACTCT
>JBKJVO010000167.1:0-3191 GCA_046717305.1 Candidatus Limnocylindrales bacterium | reverse complement strand
CGGGCCGCCGCCGACATCGCGAGGTGCGCCGATGGGTCGTGCAGGATGGCGGCCGCCTCGAGCAGGCTGGCTGCATCGAAGTCGGCGTCTTCGACCACGTGCGCCGCCCCGGCATCGGCCAGAACCTTGGCGTTCGCCCGCTGGTGGCCGCCCGCGTGCGGGTACGGGACGACGATCATCGGCAGGCCCATCGCGGTCACCTCGGCGAGCGTGGACGACCCGGCCCGGCCGACGACGAGATCCGCGGCGGCGAGCGCACTGAGCATGTCGTCGCGGAGGAATGGCTCCGGGCGGTAGCGGCCGCGAATCTCGCTGGGCAGCCGCTCCCGGGCCGCCAGGGCCGGCGCATAACCCTCATCGCCGGTCACGTGGATCAGATGAACCCGCTCGATGAGCGTCGGCAGCACCTCCGCGACGGCATCATTGAAGCGCCGGACGGCCTGTGACCCGCCGAAGACAAGGACGACGCGGCTGCCCGGCGGAATCCCCAGGCGCTCCCGCGCCGCAAGGCGGTCCACCCCGCGGGTCTCGCGGATGGGCGTCCCCGTCTCCAGGCACGGCCGCCGAACGCCGAGCGCGGCGCAGGTTGCCGAGAACGAGACCGCGATCGCCGTCGCAAGCCCGGCCGTGGCGCGGACGCTTCGCCCGGGGACGACGTTGCCTTCCCAGAGCAGGACGGGGACCCGCAGGATCGCGGCCGCGATGAGGACCGGGATCGCCACGTACCCACCGGTCGTGAAGATCGCGTCGGGGCGCGCGCCGGCGAGGAGCGCGAGCGCCTGCGGCACGGACAGGGCGAGCCGGACGGGATCGGCCACCAGGTGGATGTCCCGATCGACGCTCCGGAGCGAACGGAGGGCGAGCCGGCGCACGGGGATCCCGGCCGCTCGGACGATCCGGTCCTCCAGGCCTCGGTGTCCCCCGATCCAGCGCAGGTCAGGCGGGTTCGGCCGGCGTCGGAGGGAGTCCGCGATGGCGAGGGCCGGGTAGATGTGACCGCCCGTTCCCCCGCCCGCGATCAGCAGGCGCATCGGTCTCCTGGTTCGTGTGCTCAACCGTCTCCCGGGAGATCGACAGGAGGATCCCGGCGGCGGCAAAGCTGATGATGAGCGACGAGCCGCCCGCGCTGATGAACGGGAGCGTGATCCCGGTCACCGGCAGGAGCGCCACGACGACCCCGATGTTGATGAACGCCTGGAGGCACAACCAGGCGGTGATCCCGACGGCCAGCAGGGCACCGAATGTGTCGGGCGCACGAAGCGCCGTCCGGATTCCGGCGTAAGCGAGGAGGAGAAAGAGCGCCACGACCCCGGCGGCGCCCACGAACCCGAACTCCTCGCCGATGATCGCGAAGATGAAGTCGTTCCACGCGTTCGGGAGATAGAGGCCGCCGGCGAGCCGACTCTCGCCGAGGCCGGCGCCGAAGGTGCCCCCGAGGCCGAGCGCGAGCAGCCCCTGGATTGTGTGGAACCCAGCTCCCAGCGGGTCCTGCCAGGGATCCAGGAAGATGCGAATCCGTTCGAGCTGGTACTCGCGGAGGCCCACGAGGATCGCGGCGAGCACCCCCAGGATGCCCAGCGCCCCGAACTGCCAGAGGCGAGCCCCGGCGACGAAGAACATCGTGAACGCGCTGGCGGCGATCACGCTGGTCGTGCCGAGATCCGGCTCCTTGAACACGAGCGCCACCACCGGGACCGTGATGAGAAGGAACGGGATCGTTCCCGAGCGGAATCCCGCGATCCGCGTGCCCCTCGAGGCCATCCAGTGGGCGAGGTAGACGACAAGCGCGAGCTTCGCGATCTCTGCAGGGTGGATCGCCGGCAGCGGTCCCAGGACGAGCCACCGGGCCGAGCCGCCGACGACCTTGTTCAGGCTGGGGACGAAGACCAGCGCGAGGAGGACGACGGCTCCGATGTAGAACGGCAGGGACGCCAGGCGCAGGTAGCGATAGTCGATCCGCATGATCACCAGCATCGCCAGCACGCCGAGCGCCGCCCACAGGATCTGCGGCCCCACGATCGCGAGCGTGTCGTCCTGCTGGATATACGCCCGCATCGCGGACGACGAGTACACCATGAGGATCCCGACAGCCGCGAGCGCAACGACGGCGACGAGGATGGACCAGTCCGGTTGATGACGCTCTCGACGGAGGATCGTCTCCGGTCGCGCGGCGGTGGCTCCGCGGCGCGGCGTGGCACGCACCCAAGGGGTGCCGGTGCCGGCGGCGGCGCCCGCACCACGGGGCATGGATCGCCGCGCGATGCCCATCAGGCCCGCTCCCCCGCTACGAGCCGGAAGACCGCGGCCTTGAACGCCCGGCCCCGCGCCGCGTAATCCTCGAACATGTCAAAGCTCGCCGCGGCCGGCGACAGGAGGACCGTGCCGATCGGTCCACTCGCACCGGTACACGCCTCGCCGGCGCCGGCAGCCGCATCCCGGGCGATCGATGCGGCGGTGGCGACGGCCTCGTCGAGGGTCGTGGCACGTTCGATCCGCTGCAGCCCGGCAGCGGAGAAGAGCGCGGCCATCGCGTCCGCCGACTCGCCGATCAGGACCGCCGCGGTCGCTCGCTCGGCGACCACACCCGCCAGCACGGACAGGTCCACGCCCTTGTCCCGGCCACCCGCGATGAGCACGATCGGCGAAGGAAAGGCATGGAGTGCGGCGGCCACGGCATCAGGCTGCGTGCCCTGCGAATCGTTGACGTAGCGGATGCCGTTCGCGACGGCCACGGTCTCCAGCCGGTGCTCAACTCCGGTGAACGAGGAGACCGCCCGCCGAATCGCCTCCGGCGGGACCCCGAACAGGAGCGCCACGCCGACGGCGGCGAGGGCATTCGCGACGTTGTGGCGCCCGGGGATGGCCAGCTCGTCCACGGGCATGATCCTCCCGCCGGGGCCGACCGCCGCGTGGCCCCCACCGGCGAGCGGAAGGCGCTGGACGTCCGCCGCGACGATCCAGCCGTCCACGACACCAACGCCGCCGGGCGCCGGGCGCGAGAGGCGGTACAGGAGCGCCGGTGCGGTCCCGAGGCCGGCGTACCCACGCACCACCGGGTCCTCGGCGTTGAGGACGAGCGCGCCGTCAGGATGAGCCAGCTCGGCGAGACGCCGCTTGACCCGGCGGTACGCCCCGAGCGATCCGTGTCGGTCGAGGTGGTCGGCGGTGACGTTGGTGTAGACGGCCACCGT
>JBKJVO010000166.1:0-2680 GCA_046717305.1 Candidatus Limnocylindrales bacterium | reverse complement strand
TCCGTCGTCCGAGCGGCGTCCGGATCGGGATGTTCTGGAGGTTCGGGTCGGACGACGACAGGCGGCCCGTGGCGGCAACGGCCTGGTGAAACGTCGTGTGCACGCGCCCGTCGCCGGCGATCAGCGCCGGGAGCGCCTCGACGTAGGTCGAGCGGAGCTTCGTGTAGATCAGCCAGTCCAGCACGGGCCTGATGACCGGATGGGCCTCGACGAGCTCCTCGAGGACGGACGCATCCGTGGAGTAGCCGGTCTTCGTCTTGCGGCCCTTCGGCAGCTGGAGCTCGCCGAACAGGATTTCGCCGAGCTGCTTGGGCGAGCCGATCGTGAACTCGTGCCCGACGGCGTCGTAGATCTCGCGTTCCAGGCGCGCGATCTCCGTGCCGAACTCACGATCCAGCGCTGCGAGGGCCTCGAGGTCCACGGCCACGCCGACCGCCTCCATCCGGGCCAGCACCGGGACGAGGGGCAGTTCAATCTCCCGGAACAGGCGATCCAGGCCCTCCTCGACGAGCGCAGCCGCGAGCGGCTCCCGGACGGCGAGCGCTGCGAGGGCCTCCAGACCTGTGCGGTGGACCGGCGAGAGCTCCTTCGCGGGCGGCAGGACGAGGTCCAGGCGCTCGACGACCACGTCGTCGATGGTCTGTGAGCGGAGGGCTGCGTTCAGGATGTACGCGGCAATCTGCGTGTCGAAGTCAACACGCGTCGCCGGAGCGGCGAGGTCATCCGCGAATCGAGCGACGAGGAGCGGCTTGACTTCGTGGCCCACCAGCGGCACACCGCTCGCCTCCGCGAGGTGCCGAAGCCTGTCCGCATCCGCGGGTCCGCCGACGACGACGACGCGGCCATCTCCGCCGGCGAGGGCGAGCGCCAGGGGCGACCCCATGCGCGGCCGCGCGTCGTCGAGGAGCAGCGAGACGCCGAGCGCGGACTGTTCGGCGATCCACGGCGCGAGCCCGTCGATGCCGTCGCCCTCGTGGAGCTCCAGGTGCCCCGGGTCGGCTATCGCCGCCGCAAGTGCCGTCGGCAGGTCCTCGAACGTGGTGGATCGGCGCTCGTCGCGCAACCCAAGGCCCGGCATTGCCGATGCCGCGGTCCCGACCGCGTCGAAGTCGAGGGAGAGCTGGAGGCCGCCGGACGGGGCAACGGACGCGGGCGAGGCGCCGGTGCGGATCGGGCGGCCGCCCCCCCACCCGCCCGGCCGGTCCGTCCCGACCCTCGCGGCGGCAACGGTCGGGTTGGCCGCGCGCATCGCCTCCGCGGCATCTGACGCGGACTCGCCGCTGAGCGGCGGCAGCCGGTCCAGGAGCGAGCGGAACTCGTACTCGCGAAAGAGCCGGATGACCTCCTCGCGGTCGTAGTCGCCGAGGCGCGCCGCGTCGAGGTCGAGGGCCACCGGCAGGTCCCGCACGATCGTGGACAGCTCCCTGCCCAGGAAGACCTGCGCGCGATGTTCGGCGAGCTTGTCACGAAGCTTGTCTGGCTTGACTTCGTCCAGGCGCGCGTAGACCGATTCGAGGTCGCCGAACTCGCGGATGAGTTTTGCCGCCGTCTTCTCCCCCACTCCGGGCACGCCCGGGATGTTGTCCGTGACGTCGCCCTTGAGGGCCTTGTAGTCGATCATGTGGGACGGGGCCAGCTCGTAGCGCTCAAAGATGCGGGCGGGGTCGTAGAGGATCGTGTTCTCGACACCGGACCGCGTGGTCATCAGGCGGACCCGATCGCTCACGATCTGAAGCATGTCGAGGTCACCGGTCACGATCGTCGTGTCGATGCCCTTCGCCTCGGCCTCGACCGTGAGTGTGCCGATGACATCGTCGGCCTCGAAGCCGGCGAGCTCGTAGACCGGGAACCGGAGCGCCTTCACGACCTCGCGGACCTTCGGGAACTGGTCGCGGAGATCGTCCGGCATCCGCTGGCGGGTCGCCTTGTAGTCGGCGAATCGCTCGTGTCGGAAGGTGGGGCCGGGGAGGTCGAAGGCCACCGCGACGTAGTCCGGGCGGAGATCCTGGATCCCGCGCAGGACGATGCTGCAGAACCCGAAGACGGCATTCACGAGCTCGCCCTTCGCCGTCGTGAGGGGCGGGAGCGCGAAGTATCCACGGTAGATGAGCCCGTTGCCGTCGAGCAGCATCAGGCGTTCCATCGGCGAGCCTCGGCGGGGTGTCCGCGTCGTGCGGGACGTGCCGTCAAGTGTACCGGCGCGGCCTGCGCCGCCCGGGCTCAGCGCAGACGCCGGGCCGCTCGTCCCAGGATGAAGAGCGCGAACCCGACGGCGAGGAACCCGACGCTCAGGAAGACGAGCGGTAGCGGGCCACTCGATCCGTCGCGCTGACCGGCAGTCGTCTTGTCGTCCGGGCTCGGTTCCTCCGGCCCGGCGCCGCCACCGCGTCCGGACTCGACGGCGGTCCCGCCGATGCCACTGTCGCCCGCCGGAGCGCCCTCGGGCCCGAAGGAAGCCGCCTCAAGGTTGCGCGTCTCTGTGCTGCCGCCTGTTGCCGTCAGGAACATGCCCCCTGACCCGAAGGGCAGCATCGGCAGTGCGGCGAGGAGGAGTCCCACCACGCCGAGCGTGGCGAACGTCAGGGCGAGCGGGCGGGTCGCCGCCCCCCGCCCTCCGAACGGTCGCAGAACGCGCCGCCAGAAGCCCCCGCGGGCGAGCGAGAGGGCTAGGTGGCGATCG
>JBKJVO010000165.1:0-3686 GCA_046717305.1 Candidatus Limnocylindrales bacterium | reverse complement strand
CCTCGTGGCGTTGCCGCCCGACTGGCAGCGCCAGTTGTC
Organism: Candidatus Limnocylindrales bacterium; assembly: GCA_046717305.1. Taxonomy (GTDB): domain Bacteria; phylum Chloroflexota; class Limnocylindria; order Limnocylindrales; family CSP1-4; genus UBA5189. The sequence goes on along the minus strand of JBKJVO010000165.1, from coordinate 3,647 downwards.
CGGGCCGACTGTGACGGCGCAGCCGGTCGTCGTCGACCGCTCCTCCGCCGAGTCGGGCCCGCTGCCCATCGGACTGTTCGTCGCAGCGGTTCTCCTGATCGGCGGGCTTGCCGCCGCGGTCGTCCGCTCGCGGATGAGGCGTCCGGCCGGCTGAACCTGCTGTCGTGGCTGAGGGTTGTCCGGAGGCGTGCCACGAGGTCCAGTGCGGATTGGATGGTGCGCACCGGCACCGGGGGGTGTCAAAAGTACTAGCCTTGGCCTTGGACCAGGGGTACTGTTGGTGGTCCAACTGAATACCCGTCGCCTGTGCCCGCCGGCGTTTCACTGCTCTCATCTTTCCCGCCCTTCTCCCGGCAGACCACGCGACAGCCAGCACGTCCGGGAGGACATTCCGCTATGCGCGCTCGGGGACTAACTCGATTCACGGCTGCGCTGCAGGCACTCCTGCTGCTCGCCTCGCTCCTGCTGCCGGCGCTCGCCGCTGCAGCCACCATCCAGACCGATTTCTGGATCTACCAGGACGGCGACACCGTCACGGTGACCGGCGTCGAGTACGGTCCCATCGAGGTTGTCAACTTCGTCACCACGGACCCACTCGGGGTCGTTGTGGACAATGGCTCGGCCACCACTGACGACGCCGGGAACGTCACGTACGCATTTGTGCTCCACGCGACGGTGTCGGGGATCTACGACGTGGTCGGGACCGGCGAAACGTCAGGCTTGACGGCGGCAACCCAGTTTGACCCATTCAATATCACACTTACAGCCCCAGCCTCGATCACCTGGTACCGCACCGTCGCGAACGCGATCGACGTAGTCACGAGCGGCGAATACACGTGTTCGGGCACGACCGGAGGCTCATCGTGCCAGCGCGTTAACAGTGTCGTCGTCGAGATCTTCGCGTCGAATGGCGCCGCCGGCGTGGTGCTTCCCGCTCTCTACACCAAGGCGCTGACAACTCTGAGCGCACCCACCGCTGGTGCTACCGCCTGGAGCGCCACATTCGCGTTCCGGACGGCGCCCGGGGCGGAGCAGTTCGCCATCCCCGCAGATGGCAAGTACGACGTGCGCGCGACCTTCAATGGCTGCAGCACGAACACGAACCCCTGTACCGGGTCTTCTCGGGTCGAAGCCAAAGTCATCGACAACTCTTTCGGCGTTGACAACACCGCGCCCACGTCATCGGTGACCGTCGTCACGGGCAGTGCGGCAAGCGTGACGGCAAGCGGCACCGCCTCCGACGCGGCAGGCGGTTCGGGGTTCAAGAATGGCACACCGAAGGACATCAAGATCGAGATCCGTTCATCGAGCTGTTCTGGCGCGACGTTCCCCGGTAGCGGGGCCGACGACAACGCCACGGGCGGCACGTGGGCATATACGGCGCCTGCTTACCCCACTGCGGCAGGCACCTACTACGTCGTGAGCCAGGCGACCGATCTTGCCGGGAATGTCCAGGCGGGCGTTGGTTGTTTGTCCTATGCGATCGCGTCGCCCGACACCGATGGCGACGGCATCCCAGACGCCTCGGACAACTGTCCGAGTGTGTCCAACGCCAGCCAGGCCAACAACGACGGCGACGCCCTGGGCGACGCCTGCGACCCCGACGACGACAACGACACCGTCCTCGACGGCGCCGACAACTGCCAGTTCGTCGCCAACGCCAGCCAGGCCAACAATGACGGCGACGCCCTGGGCGACGCCTGCGATCCCGACGACGACAACGACACCGTCCTCGACGGCGCCGACAACTGCCCGATGTCTGCGAATGCCGATCAGGCCGACGCGGACGGCGACGGCATCGGCGACGTCTGCGTCCCGAACGCCCATGCCCCGGTCGTCGCCTCGGCCGCCGATCCGAACCCGGCCAACGGGCTCGAGGGTTCGCCGATCTCCGCCAGCGGCACGTTCAGTGATGCTGACGGCGGCGCGCTCACGGTCACGAAGCTCAGCGGGGCCGGAACGGTCACCGACAACACTGGCGGCTCCTGGTCATGGACCTACACGTCGCCTGACAACGCCGGCGGCACGGTGCTCGTCCAGGTCTCGGACGGCGAACACACGACCACGGACACCTTCAGTTGGGCCGCGGCCAACGTCGCGCCGACGATCGCGATCTCCGGTGCCACCAATGTCGACGAGGGCAGCCTCTACAGCCTGACCCTCGGCACAGTCACCGACCCCGGCACCGACACCGTCTCTTCCTGGACCGTCTACTGGGGCGACGGCGCCTCCGACACGTACGGCACCGGCGGCGTCAAGACCCATACCTACGCCGACGGCCCGAACAGCTACGCTATCACCGTCGATCTGGAGGACGAGGACGGCACGTTCCTCGACCGGGCGAACGATCTGTCGGTCACGGTTGACAACGTCGCGCCGACGGTGACGCTCTCTGCGCCTACCCCCGTCGACGAGGGCGGCAGCTATCTCTACACCTTCACGACGTCCGACCCCGGCGCCGACACATTCCTCCTCGGTCTGATTGACTGCGACTTCGGTGCCCTCGTCGGCGGGAGTGCGTCCATCAATGCCGTGACCCCGGGCGCTGGCGAGTTCATGTGCTTCTTCGCCGACGATGTGCCAACCGCGAGCGTCGCTGATGACGCGAGCGTTAGCGTTTCGGTGGAGGACGATGACGGCGGCATCGGGTTCGACAGTCGGACCACGACCGTCCTCAACGTCGATCCGACGGTCACCCTCCTCGGCCCGACCACAGCCAACGAGGGCACGGCCGAGCAGTACACCTTCTCGATCACCGATCCGGGCGCCGACACGTTCACGGTCGACTCGGCCGTGTGCGGCAGCCTCGGCACCATCTCGGCCTACACCTTCAGCGTCGATGCCGGCAGCTTCGACTGCACGTGGAGCGACGACTCGGCCGGCTCGACCGTCCAGGTCGACGTGTCCGACGACGACGGCGGCAGCGGCTCCGACTCCGCGTCGGTCGTCGTGGCCAACGTCGATCCGACGGTCGACGCCGGCGCCGATGCGAGCATCAGCGAGGGCGGCACGTTCTCGAGCTCCGGCTCGTTCACCGATCCGGGCGCCGATGTCTGGACCGCCACCGTCGACTACGGCGACGGCTCCGGCGTCCAGGCCCTCAGCCTGGTCGGCAAGACCTTCAGCCTCAGCCACGTCTACGCCGACGACGACGCCGACGACCTGTACACGGTCACGGTCTGCGTCGCCGACGACGACCTTGGCTCCGACTGCGACACCGCCACCGTCACCGTGCTCAACGTCAAGCCCACGGTCACCATCGTCTCCATCTCGGGCAGCACTGGTATCGCCTGCCTGAGCGGCAACACGGTCACGATTGGCTTCTCGTGGATCGATCCGGCGGGCGCAAACGACGTGTACAGCTACAACGTCGATTGGGGCGACGGTTCGGCCCATTCCATTGCCACGAGCGTCACCTCGCCGGTCACGGGCTTAACCCACGTCTACCCGGCTGGCGGGACATACGCGATCATCGTGACCGTCAACGACGACGATCCAGGTACCGGCGGTTCGGCGACGAGCTCAAGCTTCTCGTTCTTCTACACGACGAGCGGGATCCTCCAGCCAATCAATCTGACTGGGACCCGCAGCAGCTTCAAGATCGGCAGCACGATCCCCGTCAAGCTTCGCGTGACGGACTGCAGCGG
>JBKJVO010000164.1:0-3388 GCA_046717305.1 Candidatus Limnocylindrales bacterium | reverse complement strand
GTCCACACCTTCCCCGATCTTCACACGGTGACGGCGCCCCTCCCCGCTGTACTCGATCGGCATCATTTCCATGCCCAACATCTCACCGATCAACGGAGCGAGGGCCCCCATGGGACCGCCCTGCTGCCCGGAGAAAACGCCTGCCAGCTTCGTGGCTTGCTGCTCGGAGGCTTGGGCATCCATCAACAGCCCCACCCGCCAGTTGCCCTCGACCATCACCCGCGGCGTATCGCCGACGACGGCCACGGAAAGCCCGCTGACGTCCACGTCGTCGACCGTGCCCGAGTCGACGTGGAAGGCCATCAGGAACTGGCATCGTTCGTTGTCTGCGGGAGCCGCGAAGGCGGACGCCGCGCACGGGCAGGCCACCTCACAATTGCAGTTCTCGAAATAGGTGCCGTCCAACCGCCAGGCCATGACGAATCCTCCACGTGCGTACCGTTTGCGAGGTCGGGCAATGGTCGTCCTGCCGTTGGACGCCGTCAAGGACTTTGTCGCGTCTGTGTCAAGGGCTAGCGCGGCGTGGACGCGAGTGGCGGCAACAAGGACCGGCGGATCCCGAATCCTCGTGTCCCCCTGGTCACCGTCGACGTCGCACTCCTGCCGGGCCAGGCCCGAAGCCCGGCTTGACGCTTCCGGTCCCGGCGCGCACATGCCTCGCGTCGGCTGCGACTGGGCAGGTTTCGAAAGCGGTCGAGCGAGGGACAGCTGAGACGTCCTCAACGCCTGAACAGGTATGTGCTCTATCCGAGTTATGTGCTCAATGACTGAGCATCGATAGAGCCCATAACTGAGCACTTTCCCGATCAGTTCCCACTCGGAAAGCACAGCGGTTAGGTAGGGAGGCTTATGAGTCCCCTGCTCTACCACTGAGCTACTCCGCCGCGGCCTCCAATCTTATCGAGGGTGATGGACCGCGGCAACCACGGTCAATAGAGCACACAGCTATCGAACAGCACATAAGTGTCGAGGCCCGGTCAAGACGGCCGGCAGCGACATCTGCTCGCGAACGGTACCGAGGTCGTCATCGTAGTTAAGAGTACGGACTATTGACGTTACTCGTCAATGTGACGTAGTCTTGCTGCGTGAACGCAACGCAGACGGGCGCCAAGCTCATCGAGTTTCTCCAGCTGGCGTTCCTCCAGGTCCTGCCAACGCGTCTGCCCATCGCCGACTACGTCGTGAAGGGCGGCGCCAACATGCGTCTGTTCTACGACAGCCGCCGCCGGTCGCAGGACATTGACCTCGAATACGTGGGGGCTGCGTTCTGGAAGGTCGAGGACAAGGTCGATGAGACTCTCGACTCGAGAGCGTTCCGCGACCTGCTGCGCCTCGCCGGCGTCGAGATGGCGGACCTCACCAAGCCGAAGCAGACCACCACGACCCGGCGCTGGAAGTTTGCCGTCGTCGGGAGCGGGGCCAGATTCAACTCCAAGATCGAGTTCTCGTCCCGGAACGCGACCGATCCGGAGTACGCCCTCGAGGCTGCCCGGTCGGACATCGGGCGGGCCGCCGGGTTGCGCGTCGTGAAGGCCAATCACTATTTGGCGACGGCTGCAATTCGACAGAAGATCCGGGCGCTCGCGGAACGCTCGGAAACCGAGCCGCGCGACGTCTTCGATCTCGACCTGTTGTTCGCGGGACACGCAGGTACGGTCAAGGCTGGCGATGTCGACGGGGCACTTGTGGCCAAGGCCATCGACGCGGCGTTTGCGATCCCGTTCGAGGCGTTCGCCGACCTCGTCGTCGACTACCTTGAGGACGAGTTCGTCGAGATCTACAACCGGCCAGAGGTGTGGGACGAGATGGTGACCACGGTCGCTGGCCACCTGGAGCGCCTCCGATGACGCTCGCCTCCTACGCCGCTCTTGCCGGAGTCGGGCCGACTGTCACAACCGGCGAGGCCGCCGCGGTGCTTCGGATCTCGACCAGTGCGGCGAGCCGCCTCCTCAGCGACCTCGCGACCCACGGTCTTGCAAGCCGGGTGCGGCACGGGCTGTGGGTCCTCGGCAGCGAGCCGGTCGACCCGCGAAGCCTCGCGGAGGAAGTCACGCGTCCGTACCCCGCGTACATCTCATTCGCCTCGGCGCTCAACTTCCACCAGCTGATCGACCAGATTCCGCGCAACATCTCTGTCGCTTCGCTCGATCGGTCGAAGCAGGTCCGGACCGCACTGGCGACGTTCGTTGTCCACCATCTGCCTCCCGACCTGTTCGGCGGATGGATAGACGAGGAAGGAATCAAGGTGGCGAGTCCAGAGAAAGCGCTCTTCGACCTCTGCTACGTCTCGGCGGCGCACCGCGCGCGGCAACGCCGGATTCCCGAGCTTGAGCTTCCGACGGACTTCGAGCGCAAGGAGATTGCTCGTTGGCTTGAGCGCATCGCTTCGCCGCGGCTGCGCACGCTGACGTCGCGCGGGATCGAGTACGCCCTTCGCCGAGCGCTCCGGTAGCGCGCCGTCGGCTTGTCGGGCTCCTCGTTTGTGCGTCGACGCGAACCCCGGCACCCAGCATCCATGGTTCGTGAGCCCGCTGGCCGGCGACGACGACGGAACGGACTGGTTCTCGACCCATCCGACGTCGGCCGAGCGGATCGCCCGCCTGCGAGGGCTGGGCCGTCAATTGGACGCAACCACGCAGTCGCCGTCCGCGTAGACCGACCGATCAGTCCACCGGGCGCAGACGGCCCGTGCCCACCTCGTAGATGAGGCCGTGGATCGGGATCCTGAGGAGCGCCGGGTGGCCGCGAAGGATCCGGACCTGCTCCCGGACCATCGCATCGAGATCGCTGAACGCCCCGAACACCAGGTCGGTCGTGTGGTGGGTCGTGGCCTCGACGCGGTCCCGGATGTCGGCCTCGTCCGCCCGGTGGAGCCCGCACCCGGTGTGGGCGATGACGAGGATCTCGCGCGTCCCGAGGAGCTGCTGGCTGACGACGAGCGAACGGACCGCGTCCTGCGTCGCGAACCCGCCCGCGTTGCGAATGATGTGCGCGTCCCCGACCCGTAGCCCGAGCGCGTCCTCGACGGCGATGCGCGCATCCATGCACGCGAGGATCGCGATCCCGGTCAGTGGTGCGGCGGTCAGCGCGGACCGGTCGAACGCCTCGCTGAAGCGGAGGTTCTCCTCGAGGATCCGCTCGAACTCGCTCGACATCAGCTTGTCTGACGGGTACGTCAGGCGCTCGCCGAGGTGCCGCCGCCACCCGCGTACCGGTCGATGATTTCGCCGATCGTCAGTTGCCCGTACCGGTCGTCAAGGCGTGCCTTCGCGATCCGCCACATCGTCCGGAGCGGACGTGGGCCGGAGCGCTCCAGTTCGCCCAGGCGGAGCGCGCCGAATCGCTCGATGCCGGGCACGGCGCGGAGGTCGCTCGCGAGGGCCCTTGC
>JBKJVO010000163.1:0-5596 GCA_046717305.1 Candidatus Limnocylindrales bacterium | reverse complement strand
GTCGTAGTTGGACGGCACCTGCTGGACGACGCTCGCGAGGCGCTCGAGGCCCATCCCCGTGTCCACGCCGGGCGCCGGGAGCGGCGTCAGGCTTCGGTCCGGATGCAGCTCGAACTGCATGAACACGAGGTTCCAGATCTCCAGCCAGCGCGGGCAGTGCTCAGAGTGATCCGGGACGCAGAAGTCGCCTTCGCTGAACTCGGCGCCGCGGTCGTAGTGGATCTCGGAGCACGGACCGCACGGGCCGATGTCCGCCATCCGCCACCAGTTCTTCTCGTCGCCGTTGGGGAAGTCGCCCCACCGCGCGATTCGCTCCGGTGGCAGCCCGATCGAGTCCCGCCAGATCCGGTAGGCGTCGTCGTCGGTCGAGTAGACGGTCGCCGCCAACCGGTCGCCCGGGATGCCGAGATCGCGGGTCAGGAAGTCCCAGGCGAAGCGGATTGCCTCCGGCTTGAAGTAGTCCCCGAAGCTGAAGTTGCCGAGCATCTCGAAGAGCGTGTGGTGGCGCGGCGTCCGCCCGACCTCCTCGAAGTCGTTGTGCTTGCCGGCCACGCGAAGGCAGCGCTGGTAGTCCACCGCGCGGTTGTAGGTCCGTTGCTCGGCCCCGCTCAGCGCGTCCTTGAACTGGACCATGCCGGAGTTCGTGAACAGGAGCGTCTGGTCGCCCCCCGGCACCAGGCTCGCCCCGGGAACCACCGTGTGTCCGCGCTCGGCGAAGAACTCGAGGAACCGGCGGCGGATCTCGGCGGCGGGCAGCGGCGTGATCCGCGAATCGCGCTGAAACGTGGGGGTCGCCATCGGCGGCAATGGTAGCCGAGCGGGGCCTGGCGCCCGCCGACGCCACGGGATCAGGTGTCGGCCGCGCCCGGTCCCGGGCCCGGCTCGGGAGGGCGATCACGACGATTGATGCGCCGATCCCAGATGGCTGAGCCGGCGATCGCCGCTCCGACGAGCGCTCCGAGCGAAAGGCCGCGAAAAAAGACGGATCGCCACCCGGACGCCGCCGACGTGCCCTTCGCGTCCTTCGCGTCCTTCGCGTCCTTCGTCGCGACGGCGAATTCGGGCCCGATTCGCCCAACCTGCTTCCGCGGCGTCACCGCTCCCCCTCCGCGCCGGGCTTCACCGGTTGCGGACCCAGGACCGCGACGATCGCGACGACCACGATTCCCACCCACGCCAGCACAGATGCGCCGATCAAGTGGAAGTCTCCAATCCGGAGCGGGTCTACATGCAGCCGGCCGGCGAGGGCGTCCCCGGCCCATGCGCCGAGGAACGCCGCCACGATGAGGACTGGGACGCGCTGACCGGCCTTGCCGCGGATCAGCACGTAGAGCGACACGTGGAGGATCCCGACGAGGAGGGCGAGGACCGGTGCCGGTCCCAGGGTCATGAGACGGCGGCCTCGGCGGGGACGTCGGTGCTGTTGCTGATGCGCGTGGCCGCATCGGGGGCAACGGTGCCGGCCGCGGACGTTGCCGTCGCGATCCGGGCGATGCGCCCGCCGCCGAGGCAGACATCCCCGTCGTACAGCACCGCGGCCTGGCCGGGCGCGATGGCCCACACCGGCGCGTCGGTCTCCACGATCCAGCGGCCGCCGCGCGCGGGCTCCCCGTCGGTTTCCCGGCGGACGGTCGCCGGGATGGGCTCGGCGCGGTGGCGGATCCTCACGGCGGCCCGGAAGAGCCCACCGGGCGGGGCGGAGTCCACGAACCCGACGTCATCGATCGTGAACGCCGTCGTCTCGAGGTCCTCGCGCCGGCCGATCGTGATCGTGTTCGAAGTCGGGTCCACGCGTGAAACGTAGCGGGGGCTCCCGAGCGCAATCCCGAGCCCTTGGCGCTGACCGGGCGTGAAGCCGGCGGCCCCATCGTGCTCCCCCACCCGCCTGCCGTCCGCGTCCACGACGGGCCCCGACTCCGGAACCCAGCCTCCCCGCGTGCGCAGGGCCCCGCGCACGTCGCCGTCGGGGATGAAGCAGATCCCCTGGCTCTCCGGCTTCTCGGCGGTCGCCAGGCCGAGGCGCCGGGCGACGGCACGCACCTCCGGCTTGGTCAGCTCGCCAAGCGGAAACCGGGCGTCCCGAAGCTGCTCCTGGCGGAGGCCGTAGAGAAAGTAGGTCTGGTCCTTGTCCTCATCGCGGGCACGAAGCAGGCGCGCACGGCCGTCCGGCCCCACCACGCGTCTCGCGTAGTGCCCGGTCGCGACGGCCTCGCAGTCGTACAGGTGCCGTGCCCGCCCAAGGAGCGCCCCGAACTTCACGGTTGTGTTGCAGTCCACGCACGGGCTCGGCGTGGTTCCGCCAAGGTATGACCCCAGGAATGGCGTGAGAACGCCATCGGCGAACTCGCGCTCCAGGTTCATCACGTAGAACGGGATATCCAGCTGGCCGGCCACCCGGCGGGCGTCCTCCGCCGCGTCCAGCGAGCAGCAGCTCTTCTTGAACTCGGAGATCGAGTCGGCGACATCGTGGAGGCGCATCCAGACACCCACCACCTCGTGACCCCACTCGACCAGCAGCGCCGCGGCGACGGACGAGTCCACCCCGCCGGACATTGCCACGAGGATCCGCCCGCCGGTGCTCATCCCGCCACCGCCGATCCGGTCTCGGCGCCAACGGACTCCGGCGCCCCCTCGCGCTCGGCGGCGAGCAGCGTCGCTGCGGCGCGGGCAGCCTGGACGACGCGCGGCACGACCTCGACGACGGCATCGATCTCCGCGTCCGTCGTGGCTCGCCCCAGGGAGAACCGGAGCGCGCCGCGCGCCTCCTCCTCCGGGTAGCCCATCGCGGTCAGGACGTGCGACGGCTCGGCGGAACCCGTGGTGCATGCCGACCCCACGGATGCCGCCACACCCGCCAGATCCAGCTTCACCACCACGGAGGCGCCCTCGACGTCGCGGACGATCACGGAACAAAGCCCAGGCAGGCGGTCCTTCGGGTGGCCCGTCCGCTCGACGCCTTCCAGCGCGGTCAGCGCACCGATGAGCCGCTCGCGAGCGCGTCGCAGCCGCCGGGAGGTCGCTTCCCGCTCCACGACCGCGAGGTCGAATGCGACGGCCATCCCCACGGCCCCGGCGACATCCTCCGTGCCGGCCCGCCGGTAGCGCTCCTGCGTGCCGCCCTGCTGCTGGCTCAGGATGTGCGTCCCGGCCCGGACGTAGAGCGCGCCGGCGCCCTTGGGCCCGTCGAACTTGTGCGCCGCGATCGCGAGAAGGTCGGGGCCGAGTTCGCCGACGTCGATCGGCAGGTACGGGGCGGAGGCGACGGCGTCCACCGCCACGAGGCAGCCCTTTGGGCCGCCGGACCGGACCCGCCGGACGACCTCGGCGACTGGCTGGATCGTCCCGACCTCGTTGTTCGCGTGCCCGATCGCGACGAGGATCGTCCGCTCATTGAGCGCGGCCTCGACGTCATCCGGGTCCACCCGCCCGTAGCGGTCCACCGGGAGTTCGACGATCTCGAACCCGAACTTCTCGAGGTACTGGAGCGGATGGAGGACCGCGTGGTGCTCCACCTTCGTGGTGAGGATCCGATGTCCCCGCCCCTTGCCGGCCCAGGCCGCACCCTTCAACGCCAGGTTCAGGGCCTCCGTGCCGCCGCTCGTGAGCACGATCTCCCGCGGCCCGCACCCCAGCCGAGCGGCGACGCGCTCGTGGGCCTCGTCCAGCGCCGCGCGGGCACGCCGACCCCAGGCGTGGGGCGAGCTCGGGTTCCCGAACTGCTCGCCGAGGTACGGCAGCATCGCGTCGAGCGCCTCGTGCCGGAGCGGGGTTGTTGCGGCGTGGTCCAGGTAGATCGGCATCGCGGGGATTGTAGGCCGGACTCGGTCAGGGACCGACGGTGGCGACTCCGCGCCCGAACGAGACGCGAGTCCCGATCACGCCGGTCACCGCGACCACCGCGGCCATGGCGACAAGCACGGGGAGGATCTCCAGGGCCCGGAACCCCACGAGCCCGATCCCCCACCCCACGATCAACCAGTGGATCACATACAGGGCCGTGACCCGCCGACCGGCCGACTGGAGCAGGCGCACCGCGCCACGGTCGCCCAGCCCCCGGACGGCGACATCACAGACCCACGTCCAGGCGAGGACGAAGCCGAGGATCCAAAACGCCAGGACCGGCGGATTGTCCCAGTACGTCCGGACGTCCAGGGCGGGCCGAGTGACCGCGATCAGCGCGATCCCCGCGACGCAGCAGACCACCCCGACCGCACCGATTCGCCGCATCGTCCGCGCACGGTCCGTCGAGCTCGCCAGCCGCTGCCCGACCACCGCACCGACGAGCGGGTAGACGAGCCACGGGAACAGCGCGTAGTACACGTTCGGAGCACCACCCCAGACCGGGGCCAGGAACACGCCCGCGACGGGCAGATCATCGGTCAATCCCCGGACCCACGGCGCGACGAGGACGACCCCCGCCGCCATCGCCAGCCACGCCCAGCCGGGCCGTACGATCGTGCGGAGCGCAGCCATCACCACGAGCGACAGGCCCGCCAGCTGCAGGATGTCGACCGTCGTCAGGAGCCATGCCGGCGTGAACGGGGCGATCTCGTCAGCCGTGATGACGCCGGTGCCGAGCCCGAGGACCGCCGGAAGCGCGCCGCGGAACGTGTTCAGGAGGTAGCCGGAGGCCACGAGCACGAGCCCGCGCCCCGCGAGCGAACGGAACGAGGACCTCGATGAGAACGCGAGTGACGCACCCATCAGGAACATGAAGACCGGCGCCGCTGGCGGGCCGCCCAGGAAGCTCACCGCGAGCCCGATGGGCGTGGCCCAGGTGGATGGGGCGCCCCAGTGCCACAGGACGTGGACGAGGATCATGAAGAAGACCGCGAGCCCGCGGGCGAGATCGAAGGCAGCGACGCGCCCGGAGCCCTCGGGCCCGGTCACGGTGCGCGACGTGGCTCGACAGGTGCCTGCATCGGCCGATTGTAGGCAGCCCGGACGAGGCCACCCAGGACGTAGATCGCGTCGAGCACGAGGGTTGCCGCGGATCGGACCACACCTGCGCCGGTGCCAGCTTCGTCATTCGACCCACGCCAGCGGCGTCGGGTGATGGCTGGCTCCCTTAGCGCTCCGCTTCGACGTTCCGTTCCCGGTCGAACTCGCGGCCGCGTTCACGTTCCCGCTGGTGCTTCGGCAGCAGGCGCTTGCGGAGGCGGATCGACTGCGGCGTGACCTCGACGAGTTCGTCCACCGCGATGAACTCGAGGGCGGATTCGAGGGTCATCGGGCGCGGCGGCGTGAGCCGAAGCGATTCGTCGTGAGCGTGCGTCCGGATGTTCGTGAGCTTCTTCTCCTTCGCCGGGTTGACGTCGAGGTCGCCCGATCGGGCGTTCTCGCCGACGACCATCCCCTCGTAGACTTCGACGCCTGCACCGATGAGCAGCGCGGACCGCTCCTGGAGATTGAACAGGCCGTACGCGTTGGATATTCCGGCTCGGTCGCTCACGAGCACGCCGGCGGTCCGGTGGGTCACCTCGCCGGCCCACGGTCCGTAGCCCTCGCCGATCTGGTGGAGCAGTGCCGTGCCTCGTGTGTCGGTCAGGAGCTGCCCGCGATAGCCGATCAGCCCCCGGACCGGCAGGACGAACTC
>JBKJVO010000162.1:0-2996 GCA_046717305.1 Candidatus Limnocylindrales bacterium | reverse complement strand
GCCCTTCCGCCCCACTGGTTTTTTTTGCGCCCCCCCCCCCGTTGGGGGGGGGGCCGATCCACTGGTTATCGGACGGAGCAGGCGCACCGGTCCGGAGGGTCAGGCGACGGCATCTGCCGTCGTCAGTTGGTCTTCCACTCCTGGTAGGCGTCCACGAGGAGCTGTGCGTTGTCGACGATCCAGGCATCGTCGAAGTAGGCCGAGTTCCCGTCGGCGTTCGTCACCGAGAGTTCGGCGATCTTGTCCGGATTCGCGGTGGCGTTCTTGTTCGTGGGCCCGTACGGGATGTAGTTGGACGGTGCCGCGTTGTTCTCCTTGCACGTCGCCCAGGCGATGAAGTCCATCGCCGCGTCCTTGTTCGGGGTGCCCTTCGGAACCACGAAGTAGTCCGCCGTCACGATCTGCTGGTTCCACTGAATCTCGACCGGCCGATTGTCGATGTGCTTGGCGCTGTAGGCGCGGCCGTTCCAGATCATCGACATGACGACTTCGCCCTTGCCGAGCAGATCCTGCGACTCGGCACCCGAACTCCAGAACACGATGTCGTCCTTGATCGTGTCCAGCTTCGCGGTCGCCCGTGCGAGATCGAGCGGGTAGAGATCCTTGGGGGCGACGCCGTCCGCGAGCAGGGCAAATTCGAAGATGCCGCCCGACGAATAGTCCCAGAAGCCGCGCTTGCCGGGGAACTTGGACGTATCGAAGAAGTCGGCCCAACCCGCGGGGACCTGGCCGGCCGTCTTCTCGGTGTTGTAGCCCAGCACGACGCCGTACGTGATGTCGGCGACGCGATACGTGCCGGCGAAGCCGTCCAGGATCTCGTCCCGGTGGATCTTCGTGTAGTCGAGCTCCTCGAGCAGGGCTGCGTTGGCGTCCAGCCCGAAGTCGTTGCCCACGTCCACGATGTCCCAGGTGACCAGGCCGGACTCGACGTCCGCCTTGATCTTGGCGTTGGACGAGTCCTCGCTCTCCTGGAATGTGACGCCGGTCAATGCCGCGTACGGCTCGAGCCAGCCCTTGCGCTGAGCTTCCTGGTAGGCGCCGCCGAACGAGACGAACGTCAGGGTCGTGCCGTCCGCCTTAGGCGGGGCCGTGCAGATGTCGGCGCCCGGCTCGGTCGTCGGTTCGGGGCTCGTGGGAGGCGCCGAGTCCGGCGGGCCGGACGTCGGTGAGGGACTCGCCCCCCCGCCGCAGGCCGTGACCAGCAGGGCGCCCGTGGCGACCAATGCGAAAAGGCGTCGCCAGGATGTCATCGATCGAACCTCCTCGATGCCCGTGGTTCCATGGCCGGGCGGTACGTTCCGTCACGCTCCAGCCGCCGCGGGACGCGGTCATCATAGTCGGCCGTCCCGCCCGTCGATAGGTGTTTTGCACGAATCTGATCTGGCAATCTCAGCCACGCCGGAGCAGCCGGCGGCCGCGCCCACGGACGTCGCGGAGCACCTCGCGCGCCGCGTTGTGGCCCGGCACCCCGTAGACGCCGCCGCCGGGATGGGTGCCCGAACCGCACAGGTAGAGGCCCCGGATCGGGGTCCGGTAGTCGGCGAAGCCGGGGATCGGGCGGAGGAAGAAGAGCTGATCGATGGACAGCTCGCCGTGGAAGATGTGCCCCTGCGGCAGGCCGTAGATCCGCTCGAGATCGGGCGGCATCAGGATCTGCCGGTCGATGATCGCGTCGCGGATGCCCGGCGCGAACTCGGCGATCGTGTCCACGACCCTGTCGGCGAACGCCTCGCGCTCGCACTCCCAGGTCGTGCCGGCGAGCGTGTAGGGAGCGTGGCCTCCGAAGACGTTGAGGATGTGCCTGCCCTCTGGCGCCAGGGCCGGGTCGGCCAGCGTCGGCACGACCGGCGACAGGAATGGGCGCGTCGAGGGGCGGCCATACTTCGCGTCGTCGTAGGCCCGTTCCAGGTACTCGATGGTCGGACCGAGGTGGACGTAGGTCGGATACGGGACGCCCATTGCCTCCCGGTCGAAGGCGGTGTACTCGGGCAGGCGGTCGAGCGCGAAGTTGATCTTGAACGCGGTGCTGAACGTCTTGTACGACTCGACCCCGGCGACGATCTCCGTGTCGAGGTGCTCCGCGCCCACGAGCGTCAGATACGTGGTCCGCGGGTCCGCGTTCGAGACCACCACGTCCGACCGGTAGGTGTCGCCGTTGACCAGCTCGACGCCCACGGCGCGTCCGCCTCGGACGACGACGCGGGCAATCTCGGCGTCGGTCTGGATCGTCGCGCCGTGGGATCGGGCGCACGCGGCGAGCGCCTGGGTCAGGCCGCCCCTCCCGCCCCGGACGAAGCCCCTCCCACCGGCCCCCTTGTGCTCGCCCATCAGGTGGTGGAGCAGGATGTAGGCGCTGCCCGGTGTCATGGGTCCCTTGAAGTTGCCGATCGAGCCGTAGTAGGCCAGCGTCGCCTTGAGCTGGTCGGACTCGAACCAGTTCTCGAGGAACTCGACGATGGACCCGGTCATCAGGTCGATGAACCGGAACGCGTCACCGCCCATCTTCCGCAGCTTCCAGCCGAGCTCCAGCATGTCCCAGGCGCCGCGCGGGCCGAGCGACGCCGGGGGCGTCTTCCAGATGAGCTCACGGGCGAAGGCGGCCGCCTCGTGGAGGAACCGGTTGTAGTCGGGGTAGCGCTCCGCGTCCTTCCGCGAGAACTTCGCGATCTCCGCGCAGGTCCTGGCCTCGTCGTCCCAGAGGACCATCGCGCGCCCGTCCTCGAACGGCACGAACAGGTTGTCGGTCGGGATCAGCTCGAAACCGAACGACCCCAGCCGAAGGTCGTCGATGATCCGCCCCTGGAACATGCTGTTGACGTACGAGGTCGTCGAGACGTGGAAGCCCGGCCAGACCTCCTCGGTCACGCACGCCCCGCCGACGATGCCGCGCCGCTCCAGCACGAGCGTCCGGAGCCCCGCCCGCGCCAGGTATGCGGCGGCGACCAGACCGTTGTGGCCGGCACAGATGATGATCGCGTCGTACTTCCCCGCAGCGG
>JBKJVO010000161.1:0-3397 GCA_046717305.1 Candidatus Limnocylindrales bacterium | reverse complement strand
GTCGTTGACGGGCGCCGTGATGGCGGGAGCAGCATTTCGGGCGGAAGCGGCCCGTCAAGGTCCATCGCGCCGACCTGAGACCGGCCGTGGGAGCACGGAGCCCCCGCGCCTCGTGCTCAGCCTGACGCTCGGATGGCCTCGGCGGACGGCGGGCTCGGCGCTCGAGCCAGCCAATCCCCGGTGAAGCCCGGAGTTTGCTGCTGGGGGCATCACCGGCCGAGACAAGGCCGGCGGTGGCGGAGGGTCGGCCAGCACTGATCGAGGCCGGCGGGCCATTCTGGCGCGAGTGCGGTGGCCGGCTCGAGTCTGCACAGGGACTGGGGGGCAGGCCGCAGCGCGCCCCTTACAGGTCGAGCTTCCGGAGGTGCTCGCGGAACTCCTCACCGAGATCCGGCCGATTGAGGGCGATCTCCACCGTGGCCTTCAGCCAGCCCATCGTGGTCCCGGCGTCGTAGCGCGTCCCCTCGAACTCGTAGGCGAAGACCGACTGCTCCTGCATGAGGGCCTCGATGCCGTCCGTCAGCTGGATCTCGCCGCCGGCGCCGCGCTGCGTCTGCTCGAGCTTGTCGAAGATCTTCGGCGTGAGGACGTACCGGCCGATGGCCGCGAGCGTTGACGGCGCCGTCCCGGGCGCCGGCTTCTCCACGATGTGGGTCATCCGGTGCAAGCGAGGGTCCGTGCCGTCCTCGACGGGCACCGTCCCGACGATGCCGTAGCGCGAGGTCTCCGCTTCCGGCACCTGGCTGACCGCGACGACGGAGCCGTGCGTCTGCTGGTATATGTGGATCAGCTGGCCGATCGCCGGCCGGTCCGAGATGAGCACGTCGTCCGGGAGAAGGACGGCGAACGGCTCATGGCCGATGAGGTCCTTGGCCATGAGGATCGCATGCCCGAGGCCCAGCTGCTCCTTCTGGCGGACGTAGGCGATCTGGGCGAGGTCGCTGATGGCCCGGACCTGGCGGAGCTTCTCGATCTCCCCCTTCTCCTCCAGCAGGCGCTCCAGCTCGTACGACAGGTCGAAGTGATCCTCGATCGCCCGCTTCTGGCTGGAGGTGACGATGATCACCTGCTCGATACCTGCGGCGACCGCCTCCTCGACCGCGTACTGGATGATCGGCTTGTCGACGAGCGGCAGCATCTCCTTCGGCTGCGCCTTTGTCGCGGGGAGGAATCGAGTGCCCCAGCCGGCTGCCGGGAAGACCGCTTTTCGGACGCGCATGGCACCCCTTGGGTGGATGGTGGGCGGGGTTCGAGGATACCACCAGGCCCGCCGCCCGAGCCCGGTTCGGCCGCTCTGAACCTCAGGCCGGCAGCCGCTTGACAGACCGGCGGACGGCCGCGGCGAAGGCGTCCGGGCGATCCAGCGGGGAGAGGTGCGTCGTCCAGCGGAGGGTTCGCCGGGTCACATTCGGGATGCCGCGCAGAAACGACCGCTCACTCAGCCGGAAGACGATGTCGAGGTCGCCGTTGATGGCGAGGATCGGTCCGCCATAGGCCAGGAGTCGATCGCGGAATCGGGTCCCGGAGAGCGTCCCGACGGCGGCCGACCCGGCGCGCGACCAGTACCCGCTCTCGATGATCGGCTCGGCGATCTCGCGTGGGTAGCGGCGCCGAAAGACCCACGTGTTCAGCGCGTCGAGCGGCCGCTGCGGGACGACGCGGAGCGCCCATGCGTACAGTCGAAACACCGCGGCCGGGGGCCCGCCCGGCTCGGCCGTGGACCCGGCCATGACGAGCCCGCGTACTCGGTCGGGCGCATGCGCGGCCGCCGCCATCGCCACATAGCCGCCCAGCGAGAGGCCGACGAGGACGGCTCGACCGGCGCCCTCGGCGTCGATCGCGGCCTCGACCACAGCCGTGGCCGCGTCCATCGTGAAGGGGCGGTCGGCAAGGGCGCCGTGGCCCGGCAGGTCCACGCTCACGCACCGGTATGTGTCGGCAAGGCGAGCCGTGACGGCGCGCCAGGACGACTTCGTGACACGCGTCCCGTGGATGAACACGATGACGGGCGCACCCGCCGGCCCGACAATCTCGTGGTGGCTCTCGTTCATGAGCGGGCCAGTTCAGGCTCGGGACCCTTGGCGGGATCCGGCCCGAGGTCAGGCGCGAGGTCCGGGCCGAAGTCCGGGCCGAGGTCCGGGCCAGGATCCGGCTCACCTGCCGGCCGGATCGCCGATTCGGTGGGCTGGGCTCGCTGGAGGATCACGGCGGCGGCGAGGATCGCCGCGCCGCCGACGGCCTGAACTGGGCCGACCGCCTCGGCGAGGAAGGCACCGGCAAGCGCCACGCCGACCAGGGGCTCGATGAGCATGAGGGTCCCCGCCCTGACGGCCCCGATCCAGCGGATCCCCGTCAGGAACAGGAAGCTCGGGAGCGCGGCGGCGAAGAGGCCGGTGAAGACGAGGAGCCCGAGCAGCGCCGGCTGGCCGAAAGGCAGTGTCAACGCCGCCGAGCCACCCCCGACGACCACGGCAAGGGCGCCGGCGATGAGGGCGGAGACAGCAAGGATCGTGCCCATCGCCTGGTTCGTGGGCACGTCGCGATAGCCGTGCCGGCTGACCAGGACGAAGACCGCCTGGCTGAACCCCGCCGACAGGCTCAGGGCGACGCCGAGCGGATCCAGGCCGCCGAAGGTGCCCGCTCCGGGTCCGCCCACGACCACGGCAACCATGCCCCCCAGCGCGACCGCGAGCGCCAGGAGCCTCGTCCGGTCCATCGGCTCCCACCCGAGGATCGCCGATGCGCCCGCGACGAGCGCCGGGTAGAGGTAGAAGCAGAGGAGGGCGACAGCGATCGGGATGCGGGCGAACGCCAGGAACATCGCCATGTTGAGCGTCGCGCCCATCAGCGCCGCCGTCCCGAGCGACGCCCGGCCGCGCCGATCAAGGGAGCGCCATCCGACCAGCGCTCCGCCCCGGCGCAGGGCCCAGACGACGAACGCGCCGATTGCGATGGCGCCGATCCCCGCACGCCAGGCGACGAAGGCGAATGGCGTGAGCCCCAGCGCGTACGCGGTCCGAGCGAGAAGGCTCAGCAACCCAAAGAGGCTCGCGGCAAGCGCCACCGTCAGGCTGCCGAGGAGCGGGCTGCGTTCGGGCGTCACCCCGTCATGGTACGGGCGCCGGCCCGGCGGCCTGCCATCCCGGCGGCCTGCCGGCCCCCGAGTTCGTGCCAGAGCCGCCCCACCGGCTTCGATCAGGCTGGGGGCTGACCCTCCGCCGCGACGCTGGCCCTCCGCCGCGACGCTGGCCCTCCGCCGCGACGCTGGCCCTCCTCCGCGACCGCTGGCTTGTCCCGGCCCGTGACGCCCCCAGCAGCAAACGCCGGGCTTCAGCGGGGATGAGCCGGCTTGAGCGTCGAGCCGGCGGTCCGCCCGGGCGATCCGAGCGTCCGGCTG
>JBKJVO010000160.1:0-4238 GCA_046717305.1 Candidatus Limnocylindrales bacterium | reverse complement strand
TCATGGATGTGGTGGACCGGATCCGGTGGATCCCCGAGTTCGGCTACGACCGAGAGCTCGACTGGCTCATGAACATGGGCGACTGGATGATCTCCAAGAAGCGCTACTGGGGCCTCGCGCTGCCGATCTACGAGTGCGCGGACTGCGGCGAGTTCGATGTCGTGGGCGGGCGTGACGAGCTCCAGCAACGCGCGGTCGCGGGCTGGGACCGGTTCGAGGGTCATACCCCGCACCGGCCGCACATCGATGTGGTCGAGATCAGCTGCCGGTCGTGCGGCGGGCGTGCGCGGCGGATCCCGGACGTCGGAAATCCGTGGCTCGACGCCGGCATCGTCCCGTTCTCGACGCTCCACTACCGGGAGGAGCCGGACTACTGGGCCCAGTGGTTCCCGGCCGACTTCATCACGGAGAGTTTCCCGGGCCAGTTCCGCAACTGGTTCTACGCGATGCTGGCGATGAGCACGGTCCTGCGGCGCGAGCCACCGTTCCGGACGATCTTCGGGTACGCCACGCTCTTCGGCGAAGACGGCCGTCCGATGCACAAGTCGTGGGGCAACTCGATCGAGTTCGACGAGGCCGCCGAGCGGATGGGCGTGGACGTCATGCGCTGGCTGTACATGGCCGCTCGCCCGGACGACAACATCCTGTTCGGCTGGCATGCGGCCGACGAGGCCCGGCGGCGGCTGCTCGTCCTGTGGAACACCTACTCGTTCTTCGTGAGGTACGCGCGACTCACCGAATGGTCGCCCGGCCCGGCCGACCCGCCGCCCGCCGAGCGCTCCCCGATGGATCGCTGGATCCTGTCCCGGTGCGCCGCGCTCTCCGCCGCGGTCGAGGAGCGGCTGCGCGACTACGACGCGATGGCGGCGACGCGTCTCATCGACGCCTTCATCGAGGACCTGTCCACCTGGTACCTCCGCCTGTCGCGGCGCCGTTTCTCGCGAGGCACCGGTGCGGATCGGGCCGCCGCCTTCGCGACGCTGCATACCGCGCTCGTGAGCGTCGTCCGGATCGCGGCACCCATCGTTCCGTTCCTGTCCGAGCAGCTCTACGGGAACCTCGTGGCCGGGATCGATCCGTCGGCCGCCCATTCCGTCCACCTCACGCGCTTCCCGACGGCCGAGCTCGCGCCGCTCCGGGACGAGCGACTGGAGGGCGGGATGGCGATTGCGCGGCGCGCGGTGGATCTGACGCGGACCCTTCGCGGCGCCGCGAACCTGCGAGTCCGCCAGCCGCTCGCCCGGCTCTGGCTCGCGCTGCCGGGGCGCGACCTGCATGAGTTCGATGCCCTCGTCGCCCTCATCGCGGACGAGGTCAACGTGAAGGCGGTTGAGCTCATCGGCGACGAATCGGCGCTCGTCGAGCGGCGCGTGAAGGTCCTCCTGCCGAAGGTCGGCAGGAAGCTCGGCTCGCAGATCCCGGCGGTGATGGCCGCGGTCCGCGCTGGCGAGGTCGAGATCCGGCCGGACGGCTCCGTTGCGCTCGCCGGGATCGTCCTCGCGGCTGATGAAGTGCAGATCCTCGCCATGCCCAGGCCGGGGACCGCGGTCGCGCACGACGACGGCCTGGTCGTGGTCATCGACACGGAACTCACGCCCGAACTCCGCGCCGAGGGCGACGCCCGTGAACTGCAGCGCGCGATCCAGGATCTCCGGAAGGAGGCGGGCCTTGAGCTGGACGACGAGATCGACCTCCGCGTGGACGGCTTGCACCCGGCGGTCGCCGCGCACCTCGAGGCTGTGGCCGCAGATACGCTCGCAAGGCTGGCCCCGGACCTCGCCGGCGCAGGGATCGCCACGGCGACCGTGGAGGTCGAGGCGGGCACGGCCCGGATCGCGATTCGGCGTCGCGACGACGGCGCCGGTGGGGCGACCCGCGCATGATCGCCGTGCCGAGGGGCAGACCGCTCTGGGCGGCGTTCGCGCTGCTGGTCGCCTCGATCGTCGTCGCGGACCAGGTCACGAAGTCCTGGATCATCGACGCGCTCGCGCCGACCGGCGTCATCCGGCTGCTCGGCGACAACCTGCGCCTCGTCTACACCGAGAACAACGGCGCGTTGTTCGGACTCTTCCGCGGCCAGGCCGCGCCGTTCGCGCTCCTGTCGCTCGCGGTGATGGGGTTGATCGTCGCGTACCACGCCCGCTCCGGCCGCAGCCCGATCGTGACGCTGGCGCTCGGGTTGCTGCTCGGCGGGGCGATCGGCAACGCGATCGACCGTCTCCGGCTCGGGTACGTCGTCGACTTCGTGGACGGAGGGATCGGGACGCTGCGGTGGTACACGTTCAACGTGGCCGACGCCTGCATCAGCGTGGCGATCGTGCTGCTCTTCCTGCTGGCGCTCCGCCCCTCGCTCGCGGGTCCGGACCGCGATGGCTGACACGCCGGCCTCCGCGCCGGGCGTTCGCGTGCTGCCGGTGCCGGCGGAGACAGCCCCGACCCGCGTGGACCGGTTCGTCGCGGACCGGACAGGGATGTCGCGGAGCCACGTCCAGAAATTGATCACCGACGGGCGGCTCACTGTAGGCAGCCGGACCCTCAAGTCGAACTCCCTCGTGGAGGCCGGCACGGAGCTGCGCCTCGATGTGCCCGAGCCGGTCACCGCGGTGCCGGTTCCGCAGCCGGAGATCGACGTGCACGTCGTGTACGAGGACGAGGACCTCCTCATCGTGGACAAGCCGGCGGGCCTCGTAGTCCATCCCGCGCCCGGCCACGCGGATGGGACGCTCGTGAATGCACTCCTCGGCCGCGGCGGCGCCGAGGCGTACGGCGGGATCGCCGGGGTGCGGCGCCCCGGCATCGTCCACCGCCTGGACCGGGACACCAGCGGGTTGCTCATGGTGGCGAAGACGGATCTCGCCCAGGGTTCGCTGATGGCGCAACTGAAGGCGCGCCGGATCAAGAAGACCTACCTCGCGCTCGTCCAGGGATCCGTCGCGGCGGCCGTCGGCCGGATCGAGGCGCCCATCGGACGAGACCCGAAGCACCGGATCCGGATGTCCGTGGTGGCCGACGGTCGTCCCGCGACGACCGGCTACCGGGTCACGGAGCGGTTTCCCGGCTGGACGCTTCTTGAGCTGGACCTCGTGACCGGCCGGACGCACCAGATCCGCGTCCACCTGGAGGCGATCGGACACCCGGTCGCCGGCGATCCGCTGTACGGGACCGGGACGTCGCGACGGGGCCCGGACGGCCTGGAGCGGCTCTTCCTCCACGCCTGGCGGCTGGAGCTCACGTCCCCATCCCTCGGGACGCTCATTCGCGCCGAGGCGCCGCTCCCGATCGAGCTCGACGAGACGCTGGCCGGGCTTCGGAGCGTGGTCAGGTGACGTCGGACATGCCGACCGGGGATCACACCGAGCCCGGCGCCCCCGGCGCCCCCGGCGCGCTGCTCGTCATCGTCTCGGGCCCGTCGGGGGTGGGAAAGGACAGCGTCATCGAGGCGCTCCGCCGCGAGCCGCGAGACCCGGATTACCACTACGTCGTGACCTGCACGACGCGCCCGCGGCGCCCCTACGAGGTGGACGGGATCCATTACCACTTCCTCACGCTCGAGGGGTTCACCCAACTCCTCGACGCGGGCGAGCTGCTCGAGGCCAACGACGTCCATGGCAACTGGTACGGCACCCCGCGGGCGGATGTCCGGGAGGCGCTCCGTCGCGGTCACGACGTGATCCTCAAGATCGACGTGCAGGGCGCCGCCGTCGTGAAGGGCAAGGTCCCGCAGGCACTTCTCGTCTTCCTGGTCCCGCCGTCGCTCGAAGATCTCTTCCAGCGGCTCCAGGCCCGGGCGACCGAGTCCGCGGACGCACTCGACATCCGCCAGCGGAACGCGGCGCTCGAGCTCGGCCGGTCGGAGGACTACGACCACGTCGTGGTGAACGAGACCGGCCAGATCGCGAGGACGGCACGACGGATCCACGAGATCATCCTCACCGAGAAGGCCGCCCATCCGGATCGCCGGACCCGGGTCTGACCGGGCCGCGCGCGGGGCCATCGAGGGTGGACGGGGCAGCGGGGCAGTCCGATCTCGGCCTGGCGCCCGAGGACTCGCCGGGCGGCGAGCTCGTGGCCGTCGCGATCGACGCCGCCGGGGCGGCCGGCGGACACGCCTTCACGTACCGGGTACCGGGGCGGCTCGCCCCGATCGAACCCGGCGAGGCCGTCGTCGTCGAGTTCGGGCGGCGGCAGGCGCTCGGGATCGTCCTGGGTGCGGGGATCGAGGCACCGGGCGTGGTGAC
>JBKJVO010000159.1:0-3504 GCA_046717305.1 Candidatus Limnocylindrales bacterium | reverse complement strand
GATCGGACAACACCCAGGCGTGGTCCGGACCAAGCTCCAGGCCCCCAAACGGGTCGTCGGCCAGAAGCAGGTTGCCGTCCAGGTCCACCCAGTCGGCGAGGGACGCGACCGCCGCCGATGCCGCGATGACGACCGAGGTCTCCTCCATGCAGCCGAGGAACGTTCGAAACCCGAGTTCGCGAGCCCGGGCCAGCATCCGGGCCGCGGGGCCGGGCCCGCCACACTTCGCAAGCTTCACGTTGACGCCTGCGACGACCCCTACGAGGCCGTCGAGGTCCTCGTCCGTGACACACGACTCGTCGGCCACGATCGGCAACGAGGATCGTTGCTGGAGGTCGCCCAACCAGTCGAGGCGACCGGCGGGAAACGGCTGCTCGATCAGCTCGACCCCGAGGGCGATGAGCTCGGGCAGGAGGGTGACGGCGACCTCAGGCGTCCAGCCGGTGTTCGCATCGACGCGGATCGGCCCGTCGTACACGGCGCGGACGGCCCGCAGCGTCGCCAGGTCCGCCGGCCCGCCGCACTTGATCTTGAGCGCCGGAAACGCGGACGCTCGCCGCGCCCGCTCGGCCACGACGGCCGGTTCGTCCAGCCCGATCGTGAAATCGGTCGGCGGGATGTCCCGCGACAGTCCCAGCAGCCGGTGGGCCGGTGACCCGGTCACCTTCCCGACGAGGTCGAGCAGCGCGGAATCCACCGCACACTTTGCGGCCCCGTTCCAGCGGATCGCATCGCGCATCGCGTCGCCGGCCGCGACCAGCCCCCCGGAATCGGCCGCCGGCTCCCCGACTGCCTGCAGCAGGAGCGGGAAGACCGCGGCAATCGATTCCGGTGTCTCACCGTAGAAGCGGTCCGGGTATCCCTCGCCGTACCCCACGAGCCCCGGAAATCGCTCGTCCTCGAGCTCCACGACCACCGTCGTGACCTCATGTCCGCCGCCGTGCTCCGAGCGGGCGATGCGGAACGGGTCGCGAAGCGCGAGGTGCAGCACCTCGTGCCGGAGCCGGACGGTCACGCGGCGCCTCGGGCGTCGTTCGTCCGAACCCAGGGCAGCGCCTCGACCCGCCGATGGATGGCACGCCACAGGTCATCGGCGCCGAATCGGACGGGATCGGCAGCCGGCAGGCCCGTTTCGGACTCGGTCCATTCGATGATCCGGCGCGCCTCGGCATCATCTGGATAGAGCGATGTGTTCAACGCAATCCCAACCACCTTCGACGGCGCGATCAGCCCCGCGACCGTCTCGTGGAGCCGGATGAAGTCGTGCAGCCGGGCGATCGGTTACGAGGCGTCGGGCAGGTGGTCGAAGTCGTGCTCGGCGAGGCCCGGCTTGTGAACCATGACCATGGCGTGCGGCGTCGCGCCGTGGATCAGCCCGAGGGTCACGGACGAGTACGCCGGGTGGTCCAGGGAGCCCTGGCCCTCGACGATGACCCAGTCGCCGCGCGACTCGCCCTCCTCGAGCATCCACTCAACGGTGCCCTGGACGAAGTCGCTGATCACGCGATCGACCGCGACGCCCCAGCCTTCGATCATCATCCCGGTCTGGCCGGTCGGCACGAACGAGGCCCGGTCGCCGGCCGCCAGAGCGGACTTCCGGAGCTCGAGCGCGACCGACATCTTGCCGATCGCGCAGTCCGTGCCGACGGTCAGGATCACGCGAGAGCCCGGTCGATGCTTCCGCCCGACCGCCGTCTCCATGCGCTCCGGCGGCCGTCGATAGTACACGATCTCGACCCCGACGGCAGCCGCGGCGGCCGTGAACTCGGGGTCGTCACCGAGGAACGTATGCAACCCGGAATGAACGTTGAGCCCGGCCCGGATCGCCTCGAGGATCTTGGACCGCCACTCCGGGGGGAGCTTGCCGCCGGTCGGCGCGATCCCGATGAGGAGCGTGTCCGGCCGTTCAGGGAGCCTGAGCGTGCGCGCGACGGAGGCCACGACCGGGATGTCGTGCCCGGGCATCCACTCGGCGACGTTCCGCCCGGCGATCGTCGAATCCAGGAGCGCGACGACGTGGTCTGTCCCATACCGGATCACGCCCATGGCCGTCTTGGCGTTATGGACGTGCCACTGCCCCTCGGTTAGGATCACGAGGCGGCGCGGAGTTCCCGGCGACATGCGGCCGAGTGTACGTGGCGCGACAGGGTGGATTGCGCCTGTGAGCTTCGATGTCGCCGCTGACGCGTACGACCGTTTCATGGGCCGATACTCGCTCCGGCTCTCCCCCCAGCTGGCGGACCTCGTGAACGTCCGCGCCGGGCAACAGGTCCTCGATGTCGGCTGCGGTCCCGGTGCCCTCACGGCCGAGCTGGTCCGGCGGGTGGGAGCGCCGGCCGTCTCGGCAGTCGACCCGTCCGAACCCTTCGTCGAGGCCGCGAGAGCGCGGAACCCAGGCGTGAGCGTCCAGCGGGCGTCGGCAGAGCAGCTCCCGTTTCCGGACGGCACCTTCGATGCGGCGCTGGCCCAGCTGGTCGTCCATTTCATGACGGATCCCGTCGCCGGACTGGCCGAGATGGCCCGGGTCACGCGGCCGGACGGGGTCGTCGCCGCGTGCGTCTGGGATCATGCCGGCGGCCGAGGTCCCCTCAGCGTCTTCTGGCAGGCGGCGCGCGAGCTCGATCCTCAGGTCCACGACGAAGCGCAACTCGCTGGCGCCCGGGAGGGCCACCTCGCGGAGCTCTTCGAAGCCGCCGGCCTGCACGCGATCGAAGAGGCCGTCGTCTCATCGAACGTCGAGCACCCGACGTTCGAGGAGTGGTGGGAGCCGTACACGAGGGGCGTCGGTCCGGCTGGTGACTACGTCGCCGGTCTCGGCGCCGCCCAGCAGGTCGAGTTGCGGGACCGATGCCGGCGCCTCCTGCCCGACGCGCCGTTCGTGATCAGGGCGCAAGCCTGGGCGGCGCGCGGCCTCGCGTAGGGCCGGAGGTTGGTACCGCATACCGGATGCGCGGTATTCCGCGCCATGCGCTCCATCGAGCGTCACAGTGGGCAACATGGGTCACATGGGACGTATGGAACACGATCGATAAGGGCTCAGATGAGGGCTCAGAAACCCCGCGCAGGTCGTGGCTTCTCCCGACCGACTCGCAGGCAACGCGCAGACCACGATGGGGTCCAAGGCAGGTGAAGGACCCGCATTGACAAGGCATCGATCGTCGGGCGAGTTGGGTTGCTGTCAGCGTCAGGTTGGCACGAACAGGCTCGGAGTTCTGTCACCCGCTGCCGGTTCGTCGCTGGAGGGCCTCGGTCCTTTCAACCAGAAAGTCCGCTTGGAGGTTGGGCATCCTACCAACCGGCCTGTTTTCGCGAGCGGACGAGGTCCCGCGCCAGCACGAAACTATCGAAACGGAAACTGATCGGGCGAGCGTTCCGAGCGGATCGTTGCTGTAGAGTGATCCGGAGTACTGCCGGGACGGCTTGGAATGTGGATATCCAACGGCGACGACCCCCTGTGGCGGATGCGCACGTGATCACGTCCGACGCGCTCGATCGAGGGCGTGA
>JBKJVO010000158.1:0-2571 GCA_046717305.1 Candidatus Limnocylindrales bacterium | reverse complement strand
CCCGGCGGCCCGCCCCGCGCCGGGGGGGGGGGGGGGGCCCCGCCACGGCCGACGCGACGAGCGCGGCCGGCGCGACGAGCGCAGCCGGCACGGCGTATGGGGACTGGGCGGCCCCGATCCCCGAGGGTCAGACGATCAGCCAGCCGTACATCGTGGCCCGGATGACCGAGCTGCTCCAGGTCGCGCACGGCGATCGGATCCTGGAGATCGGGACGGGCTCGGGCTACCAGGCGGCGGTGCTCGCGAGGCTCGGGGCGCAGGTTCGGTCGATCGAGCGGTTCCCGTCGCTCGCCGCGACGGCTGAGGCGCGACTCGCGGCGCTCGGGATCGAGGGCGTGGACGTTCGCGTCGGGGACGGGAGCGGAGGCGATCCGGAGGGAGCCCCGTGGGACGGGATCATCGTCACGGCGGCCGCCCCGGCGGTCCCGAATTCGCTCCGTGAGCAGCTGGCCATCGGGGCTCGCCTCGTCATCCCGGTCGGCGGGCGCGGACGGCAGGAGCTTCTGGTCGTCGAGCGTCGGAGCCCCACTGATTGGATCGAGACGTCCGACGGCGCGGTCGTCTTCGTGCCGCTCATCGGGGAGGAGGGGTTCCCGGGTCCGGGATGGGCCGTCCGAGGTGACGGCCGAGCCTGAGCGCTGGGTATACTCGGCCGGCCATGTCGCACGTCTTCATCGCACCCCACCCGGACGACGCCGCGCTCTCCTGCGGCGGCCTCATCGCAAGCCTCCGCGAGCTGGGCCAGAACGTGACGATCCTGACGGTCTTCTCCGGGAGCGGGTCCGGCTCGCCGCTCAGCGGATACCAGCGCGAGGCGCTTGGCTTTGGGTCCAAGGCCCTCTGGCCGAACTCGGAGGCGTTCAACCGGGCGTCGATCCTCGCGGATTACCCGACCGCTACGGATCCGGCCGTCGCGCCACCGTGGGCGGCCGAGTCGGATCGCCTGGACGCGACCCAGGAGGATGCCGACACCTCGGCAAAACGGTTCTGGCAGCGATCCTCGTGGTATCGCCGGGCGAGCATCCGGAACCGGCCGCTCGCCGGTCAGGTCCTCATGGACGACGTACCGACGCAGGGCGCGGTCCTGACCGACGAGCTCATGGAGGCCGCCGCCGCGGGTGAGCTCATGGCTCGCCGGCGCATCGAGGACGAGCGGTTCGCGTACCTGGCCGAGGCGGCCGTCGTGTTCCTCGACCTGCCCGATGCCGTCTTCCGCGGCTACGAGGGCGACGACGAGCTGCTTGGCGCGCCGCGCCCGGATGACGAGGCCCCGGCCGCGCGCCTCCGCCGCGAGCTCGCCCGGCTGGAGCCGCAGACGGTCTACGTGCCGCTCGGCGTCGGCAACCACGTGGACCACCAGCTCTGCCGCGACGTCGGGGTCGGGCTGGTTGGCGAGCCTCGCGAGTGGGTCATGCCCGGTCCGGAATGGGCGGGTAACGTGGTCTTCTACGAGGACTTTCCGTACGCTTGGTGGGCCGGGTTCGACCGCCTGGAGCAGCTGCCGTCCGGCGCACTCGACGGCCTTGGCCGGGACATCCTCCTGACCCCCGAATACGCCGACGTGACCGATCAGCTCGAGCGCAAGATCCGCGGCATCGCGCTGTACGCGAGCCAGATGGACCGCCTCTTCGGCGGCGAGCCCGAGATGGCAGCTGCGGTTCGAGCGTACGGCGCCAAGACGGCCGCGCTCGGCGGGCTGGGCGGCGCGGCGGAGCGGTACTGGCGCACGCTCCGGGCCTGAGCGCCACACCGAGCGGACGCCTCGGGCGGCGCGAGTGGCTCGCGCTGGCTCTTGGCCTCGCCGTCGCCCTCGCGATCCGCGCGCTGCTGCTGCAGCAACCGGGCCTGGCCGGCGACGTTGACGACTTCCTCGCCTGGGCACGCGCGATCGGGGCCGACGGCCTCGGCCGTGCCTACGACCAGCCGATCTCGTTTCCGCCCGTGCTCCCGTGGATCTGGTGGGGCCTGGGGCTCGTGGCGCCCGGCCTGCTGAACCCGACGCCCGACGACCCGGTCGCGCTGGCGCTCATCAAGCTGCCCGCCACGCTCGCGGACTTCGGCATCGCGGCCATCGTGGGCTGGAGCCTGCGTGCTCGGCCGGGTTGGGCCGTCGCGGGCGTGTTGGCCGTCGTGCTCCACCCGGCGATCTGGTACCTCTCGGCCTGGTGGGCGCAGTTCGAGTCGATCTACGTCCTTCCGATGCTCGTTGCGTGGGCGCTGGTCACGCGCGGGCGGGCGGGGTGGGCCGCCGTCGCGATCACGATCGGGCTCATGACCAAACCCCAGGCGCTGCCGCTCGTCGTGCCGTTCGCGGCGTTCTACCTCCGCCGGTACGGGTTCCGGGGCTCCATGCGCGCGGGCGTGGTGGCGATGGCGACGGCGGTTGTCCTCTGGGCGCCGTTGCTGGCCGCGGGAGGCGTCGGGAACTACCTCGGGCACCTCTCCGAATACGCGGCCCAGTTCTCGGTGCTCTCGCTCCGAGCGTGGAACCCATGGTGGGTTCTCCAGGACTTCGCGGGCGGCGGTCAGCTCGTCGCCGACAACGTGCCGATCGCCGGCCCGGTCACGCTC
>JBKJVO010000157.1:0-11041 GCA_046717305.1 Candidatus Limnocylindrales bacterium | reverse complement strand
CGCGAACGGGACCCGATTCCGCCAGCCAAGCGCGGCGAGCCTGGATCCGTCCATGGCGTAGCGGCGGTCGTGCCCCGGCCGGTCCTCGACGGTGCGCACGAGCGACCATGGCTTGCCCAATCGGTCCAGCAGCCGCCGGACCACGTCGCGGTTCGGGAGCTGGGCGTCGCCCGGCACGTTGTAGATTGCACCGGCAATTCCACGGCGAAGGACGTGATCCACGGCGCCGGCATGGTCGTCGACGTGGAGCCAGTCCCGCTCCTGGAGCCCGTCGCCGTAGAGCGGGAGGGGCTGGTCATCCAGCGCGTTCGTCACGAACAGTGGAATGAGCTTCTCCGGGTGCTGGTACGGCCCGAAGGTGTTCGAGCCGCGCGTGATCACCGCGTCCGTCCCGTGGGTCACCACGTACGACTGGACGAGCAGCTCGCCGGCGGCCTTTGCGGCGGCATACGGCGAGCGCGGCGCCAGCGCGTCGGATTCCGTGGAGAACCCGTCCGACACAGAGCCGTAAACCTCGTCCGTGGAGACCTGGAGGAGACGCGGAGCGCGGGCCCGGTCCCCCGACGCGGCCCGGACAGCCTCACGCCGGACGGCCTCGAGGAGCACGTGAACGCCGACGACGCCGGTCCGGAGGAAGGCCTCCGGGTCCAGGATGCTCCGGTCCACGTGGGACTCCGCGGCAAAGTTGACCACGGCGTCTGCTGCCTCGATGAGCGGCCCCACCACGGACGCGTCGGCGATGTCGCCCTGCACGAACCGGTACCTCGCCGCCTGCCCGGGGTCTGCCTCCACCTCGGCAAGGTTCGCGCGGTTGCCGGCGTAGGTCAGCTTGTCGAGGACCGTGATGCGCGTCGCGTCCCGCCGTCCCAGGACGTTTCGGACGTACGCCGACCCCACGAACCCGGCTCCGCCGGTGACGAGGAGGTGCGCCCCGACGAACGGGTCGCCGTCGCGCGCGGCGGTCATCCGAGTGGCCGCTCTGGAGGATCGGCCAGGCGGCCCGCATCGTGGTCTGCCGCGGCCAGCTCCGATGCCCGGAGGAGGGACGGCACCGTCCCGGCGTCCGTCCAGTGGCCGTCGTAGACACGAGTGAAGAGCCCGCCACCTGGGATGTAGTGGTTCAGGACGTCCGTGATCTCGAACTCGCCGCGGCCGGAGGGCGCCAGGTGGTCGATCACGCCGAACGCGTTCGGCCGGAGGAAATAGACCCCGATCGGGATGAGGTCGCTCTTCGGGTGGGCCGGCTTCTCCTCGAAGCCGACGACGTTGCCCGCCGCGTCAAGCTCGGCGACCCCGAACCGCTCCGGATCCGGGACGCGGTGGAGGAGGGTGCCGGCACCCCACGATCCGGCCTCGAACTCGGCGGCAACGCCGGCCAGCGGGTCGCCGCGGAGGATGTTGTCGCCCAGGATCGTGCAGAACGCGTCATCGCCCACGAAGTCGCGGGCGAGCCCGATCGCATGGGCGATCCCCAGCGCGCCGCGCTGGTAGCGGTACGTCAGGTCCAGCCCGAAATTGGAGCCGTCGGCGAGGAGTTCCACGATGTCCCCGACGCTCTTGCCGCCGACGATGACGAGCACCTCGCGGATGCCCATCCCCGCGAGAACCTCCAACGGGTAATAGATCATCGGCCGGTCGTAGATCGGCAGCAGGTGCTTGTTCGTGACGATCGTCAGGGGGTAGAGCCGGGTGGCGGTGCCGCCGGCAAGAACCAGGCCTTTCATGCGCTCGCCAGCGTAGCAGGGGTCAGGGCGCGGCCGAACTGCCGGGAGCGGGAGTCGGCGACGGCTCGATGCACGGCTGCTCCGAGTCCGGGATCGTCCCGCTCGCGCCCGGCCCGCATTCCGTGAGCTGCTCATACGGGGCCGGCAGCCCGCCGCGATAGTTGACGATGACCAGGACGTACTCGAGCCGATCGAGCGCCGCCGCGGGCTCGATGAAGCCGGTCTGGACGATCTCGTTCGCGTCCCGGCGGACGTCGATGACCCGCCCGATCACGAGGCCCTTCGGATAGGGCGAGCGGATCCCGCCGGCCAGCTCGATCCCGGCCGTCACGACCTCCTCGCCGAGGCCCACCGTGATCGTCGAGTCGATGTTCTCCATGAGCAGGGAGCCCGGCAGCTGCCCGGTCACCTCGCCGGTTGCCGCACTCACGAGGAGCTGGCCAATGACCGTGGACGCGGAGTCGCTGATCAACTGGACCGTCGCCGACGTGGAATCCGCCTCGACGACGCGGCCGACGAGGGCGCCGCCGCCGGCGATCACAACGTCTCCGATCGAGATCCCGTCGGATGTCCCGCGATCGAGGGTGATCCGTCGCTGGACCTCCGAGGAGTCCCGGCCGATGACGGTTGCGGCCACCGTCTCGTACTCGAACCCGTTCCGGAGCTGCAGGAGACCGGTGAGGAGCTCGTTCTCCCGCCGGAACTCCTCCGCCTGGCGGTTCTGGATCCGGATCCGCTCGTTCTCGGCGCGGAGCGCCTCGTTGTCGAGGCGAAGCTGATCGATCTCGCCGATCGCGTCGGCGATCGAGGTGAGGTCACGCCCAAAACCGTCGATCGCGCCCTGGATCGGACGGAACGCGAAGCCGATCCCTCGCTGGAGGTCGATGACGAACCGGTTCGCGGACACGGCCATGAGGACGAGCGTCACGGCGAGGAAGGCCACATAGGTGATGGCCCGCCGGCGGGCGACCCGGCTGGAGAAGACGGCGCTCATTCTGGCTCCAGAATCACGTGCTCAGCGCACTGTAGCCACGCTGCCCTCCGAGGACGGAGGCGACGCCCCAGCGAGCCATCCGTCCGAGGATTTCAGCGCGGCGGTCGGGAGTAGGTCTCGGTCACGAGGACGCGCTCCATCCGGTCCATCTCCTGGAGCACCATCCCGGTGCCCCGAGCGACGCAGGTGAGCGGGTCGTCGGCGACGTGGACGGGCATCTGGGTCGCCTCGGCGACACGTCGATCCAGGCCGGCGAGGAGGGCGCCGCCCCCGGCGAGGACGATCCCCTGGTCCATGATGTCCGCAACGAGCTCCGGCGGCGTCTCCTCGATCGTGTCCCGGATCGTGTCCACGATCTGCTGCACGGACGGCTCGATCGCCTCGCGGATCTGGTCCGCCCCGACCTCGACGCTGCGCGGGAGGCCCGTCAGGAGATCTCGGCCGCGGAGATTGACCCGCTGCTGGTCCCACTCACCCGGGTAGGCAGACCCGATCGCGATCTTGATGTCCTCGGCGGTCCGCTCGCCGAGGAGGAGGTTGTACTCCCGGCGCGCGAAGTTGACAATGTCCTGGTCCATCTCGTCACCGCCGATCCGGATGCTCCGGCTGACCACGATGCCACCGAGGCTGATGACCGCGACCTCCGTGGTCCCGCCGCCGATGTCCACGATCAGGCTGCCGGACGGCTCGCTCACGGGCAGTCCCGCGCCGATCGCCGCAGCCATCGGCTCCTCGATGAGACGCGCCCAGCGCGCCCCGGCGTTGAGCGCGGCATCGCGGACGGCTCGCTTCTCGACCTCGGTGACGCCGGACGGGATGCCGATGAGCATCCGCGGCCGGGCGATGAGGCCGATCCGGTCGTGCACCCGATCCACGAAGTACTTGATCATCTGCTCCGTCACGTCGAAGTCGCTGATCACGCCATCGCGAAGGGGGCGCACCGCGATGATGTTCGCCGGCGTCCGGCCGACCATCCGCTTCGCCTCGGCACCGATCGCGAGGACCTTCTTGGTCCGGGCCTCGATCGCGACCACCGACGGCTCGCTGATCACGATGCCGCGGTCACGGACGTGGACCAGGGTGTTCGCCGTGCCGAGATCGATGCCGATGTCGCGGGAGAAGAGGCCGAGAATGCGGTCCAGCATGCGGGAAGGGATCCTCTGCGGACGATGGGCTCGAGGGCAAGTGGCGTAGAGGCCCGGATGAGCCCGCGCAGTATACCCGGCACCTGTGCCGCAGCCGCCGTGCGCTCAAGGCTCGGCCGGCGGATCCGTTCGCGTCGTCAGTTCCAGAGGCACCTTCGCTATGAATGAGCGTGGCCGATCGGTCAGATCGAACGAAATCTGCGTGGGGGGAGAGCCCGCCACGCTCGTTCGTTCGGATCGCGTGTCTGTGGGTGGCGCGCGCCCGCGCTCAGGCCGCGCCGCGTAGGTGGGCGCGCCGCGTGGGCGCCGCGGGCGCAGCTGGGCCCGACCAACGCGGTCAGGCCGCGGCGTTCGGCGGGAGACCGGGTCGGTCGAAGGCGATCCCTCGGTCGCGCATCGAGACGTAGGCGTCGTGGCCGATCACGAGGTGGTCCAGGACGGCGATGTCGAGGAGCCGCCCGGCCGCGAGCGCCTCGGCCGTCAGGTGGAGGTCGTCCGGGGATGGCGTGGGATCGCCGCTCGGGTGGTTGTGGACGAGGATCACGCCCGATGCGGTGAGCCGGACCGCATCCCGGAACAGCTCACCGACGCGGACGAGCGAGGCGCTCACGTTGCCCTGGTAGGCGGTGGTCACGCGAAGGACGACGTTCTTCGTGTTCAGGACGACGACGCGAAGCTCTTCGCGCTCCAGGCGACCCATCTGCAGGATGAGGCGATCCGCGACATCGCGCGGCGAACGGACGGTCCAGCGGGCAGTCGGCCAGTCGGCGAGGAGCCGCCGACCCAGTTCGAACGCCGCCTGGAGCTGCGCGGCCTTCGCGACGCCGATCCCGGGGATCGCCTCCAGCTCCAGCCCGGACGCGCGGGCAAGCCCCGTCAACCCGTCGAAGCGAGCGATGGCCTCCTCCGCAAGATCCACGGCGGACTGGCCCCGGCTCCCGGAGCCCCACAGCAGCCCCACGAGCTCGGCCGAGGTGAGCCCGCCGGGCCCGCGGAGCTCCAGTCGCTCGCGGGGCCGTTCGGTGGCAGGCAGTTCGCGAAGGACTCGGCCGCGCGGGAACGCCACCACCGCGCCGGGGCCGGGGCCCGCCTGGGTCATGGATCGCCTCCCTTCGAGCTGCTGCGCGGCGGCGAGGCGCCCTCGGGACCCGGACGACGGAAGCCCGCCGATTCCCCCCGCCATCCGGACCCGAGGACACAGTGCAGCCTATCGGGGAGGACTCATCGGAGGCTCATCGCCGGCTGCACCGCGGCTCACCGAGTGGAGGGCGGCCCTACGCGGGGATCGCGGACTCGGCGATGACCAGGAGGATCGCGTTGAACGCCGCATGTAGCCCGATCGCGGCCCACAGGGATCGGCGACGGAGGTAGACCCAGCCCAGCGCCACCGCAACCGGGAATCGCGCCGCGCCACCCACGACGGCGAGGCCGAGAGCGTCGACGAACGAGTCGCCACCCTGGGTGAGCACGTGGGCGACGGCGAACAGGATCGACGTTCGGATGATCGCCGTCGTCGGCGACACGACGCGTGCCCACGCCGTCGTCGCGAACCCGCGAAAGAGGAGCTCCTCGTACACGGGCGCGATGACCGCCCCCGCCAGCAGGTTGATCGCCAGTCCCATCGACGAGCCGGTCGGCGGCAGCGGGCTCTCGGGCGTGCTCCCGACGACCGTCACCAGGCCGGCCACGGCGATCGCCGTGACGACGACGACCGGCAGCGCGAACAGCGCTCCCCACACCAGATCGCGGAGCGCTGCCGACAGGGACCATCGGAGGCCCATGTCTCGCCACGAGAGCGCGCCCGAACCCACGACGAGCATCCGGAGGAGCCCGACGACCACGAGGGCCTGAAGCACCACGCCGAACAGGGACAACGCCTGGCCGTCGAGTCGCACGCCGAGGAGGCGGAGCGGCGTCGCCACCACGACGATCGCGAGGTAGAGCCCCACGATGGTCGCGCCGAAGAGGAGGATCGGCGACGGCCCTGCGTAGGCGAGGTCCGCGGCGCGCCGCTCGATCGCCTGCGAGCCACCCAGGAGCAGAAGGCCGACGAGCAGGGCAGCAAGGCCGGCAACGAAGAGAATCGCCCCGCCCACGGTCTGGCCGGCCAGCAGGCCGACGAACGTCGCGATTCCCCCGACGAGCGCCGCGAGCCACCCGGCCACGAACAGCCCGGGGGCGTGCCGGCCCTCGATCGTGAACCGGAAGAGGCCGAGAGGCGTGGGCCGGCCGGCGGAGAGCGTGCTCGGCTCCGGCGACGAGCCGGTCAAGACTCGGCGAGCGGGTCCGTGGGCCGCGCGGCCGCGGGCCTGGAGCCGCCCGGCGCTC
The DNA here is from genome assembly GCA_046717305.1 of Candidatus Limnocylindrales bacterium. GTDB lineage: Bacteria > Chloroflexota > Limnocylindria > Limnocylindrales > CSP1-4 > UBA5189. Next base: position 4,850 of record JBKJVO010000157.1, on the reverse strand, counting down.
CGGAAGAGCGAACCGCTGAACGGATGCTTGCCGGCACCGCCCGCCGCTCAGCGGGTCCTGAGAGGGCGTCCCTCGCCGGCGCTCGGAGGATCGGGGTGGCCGCACCGGCCGTCTCCAGCCGCTCGAAGTCCTTGCCGCACCAGGCGCACAGCGACCAGTCCAGCCCCACGAGCTTCGTGCAGTTCGGGCAGACGCGATTGAGCCGCGTCCGGCACGTGGGGCAGATGATCCATTCCGCGTCCACCCGCCGGTCGCACGACGGGCAGTGCCGGATCGCCTCGATCTCGGCGAGCATCGCCTCCTCGGCGAGGTTGCGCTCGTAGATCTCGCCGATCCGCTCCTGGGGCCGGACGATCCGGTAGGCGAAGATCGCGAGCGGAAAGAGGACGGGAGTGAAGGCGACGATGAACGCCGACGCGAGGTACGGGACGATCGGGTTCTCGGTCCGGAGCTGCATGTCCCGGAACGCCCAATAGGCCGCCGCCAGCCAGAGGACCACCCAGTAGATCGTGAACAGCTGGAATCCGAACTGGATGACCGGGTTATCGAAGATTGAGCCGATCGCGTTGCCGATCGTTCCGAGGATCTCTTCCATTCGAAGGAGCGGCGCCTCCGTGGCCGTGGGCGATCAGCGGGAGCGAGTCCCCGTTGATCGCGGGGCAGTGTAGCAGGGGCTCCGGCCCCATCCGGGTGACGGCTCGGACGCCGGCGCGGTCCGTCGCGTGACGGTCAGCCAGCGTCGGGCGGGCGCGACTTCCGGCCGGGTGCGACGGCAATGACCCCGCCGACGATGAGCAGGAGGGCGCCAACGGCGGCGAGGATCGCGCCGAGCTGCGACCCGCCACCCTCGAGATACAGCCAGACGAGGCCGAACACGATCCCACCGGTCACCATTCCACCGACGCCGTTCCGGACCCACGAGGCGACTCGGTTCGGGAGGATGGAGAGGACCGTCACGAGGACCAGCAACAGGAAGATGGGCAGATGGGCGCCGATGCCCAAACCCCAGCTGTCGAAGTAGCCCTCCAGCCCGTCCCGGAAGGAGGACCGCCACGGCAGGAAGAAGCCCAGGATGGCGGCGCCACCGCCCATGGCCACGAGCCAACCCTCGATCTCGTCCGGGGCGTCGAACGGGAGGTCGGAGAGGATGGACGCCCGGCCCGGCGTGGTCGGGCGGCCGGCCGCGGGAACCGCGGCGGGCGTGGCGGTGGGTTCGGCGGCAGTTGGAGCGGCCGGCGCCGCGGGTGCTGCGGGTGGTGCCCACGTCGGGGCGTCGTGCCCGCCGTCTGCCGGGACCCCGGCGGGCCGATGGATCGCGGACGGCGGCAGGTACGAGCCCGGCACGATGCCGCCGGAGGCGATGCCGTCCGCAGCAAATTTCTCGTCCATCGGGAGCGCATCCGGCTCGGGATCGGGATCGACTTCGTCCGCCCAGTCCGCGGCGGGGCGCGGCGCCGGGTCAGGCGCCGGCTCCGGCTCGGCCACGGGATCTGGCGCCGACTCCGGCTTGGCGGCGATCACCGTCGCGGTCTGGTCCGGCTCATCCGGGCTCCCGGTCGGGACGGACGCGACGAGCGTGCCGCATGCAGGACAGGCCAGCCGTCCCGGCGGGACGGGTCGGCCGCAGTTGGGGCACGGAACGGAACCGGACATCTCGACTCCCCTGGGCCTTTCCCCGACTCCCCTTGGCCGGGGCGTTCAGGGTGCCAGAACGACGGGGCACGCGAAAGCCCCCCGTGCGGTCACGTACGCATCCCGACGCTTGTGCTGGCGCGCCCCTCGCATCCGCCCGCCCGAGCCCGGGGACACGGGCCCCTGCGCCGCGCCCAGGGTGACCGCCCTTGAAGCCCTCCCTGATGCTGGGGGCAGCATCTTGGCCGGAAGCGGGCCGCCAGGGTCCATCGCGCCGGCATGAAGGCGGCCGTCCGAGCACAGCGTCCCGGTGCCTCGTGCTCAGCCGGACGCTCGGATCGCCCAGGGGGACCGCCGGCTCGGCGCTCGAGCCGGCCAATCCGCGGTGAAGCCCGGCGTTTGCTGCTGGGGGCATCACGGGACGGGGCAAGGCCGGCGGCCGCGGCGGAGAACCCCCAAGCTGATCGACGCCGGTGGGCGGCTCTGGCACGAGCCGGCCGGCTCGACGCTCGAGCCAGCACAGAGCATGGGATGTTTCCTGCAGTCGCGGCGCGCGTGGCTCAATCGCCCGGGAGCGGCAGGTGTCGGGCGACCTCAAAGGTCCACGCGGTCACGCGCCAGGCTGCGGCGAGCGAGAGCAGCCACAGTCCGGCGAACCACGTGACGGAAAAGACGAGGAGCGCGAGCCGGACCTCGGCCCCGGTCCCGCCGTCTCCGAGCACGACCCGAAGATGGTCCCACGCGATCCCGGCGGTCAGGCCAGCGCCGATCACCGCCACCGCGAGCGCACCGTTCGTCACGATCAGCGTCGCGAGCGCCGACGGCCGAACCAGGGAACGCGCCGCGCCCGCGAGGGCGCGAGGCAGGCTGGAACTCCACGCCAGGTGCCGGACGGCCAGGCCGCCGAGCGCCTCGCCCAGGATCCACACCGCAACGACCAACCCCACAGTTTCCGGGATACGAAGGGCAACGCGCACGAGCGCGGGGATCGCAGGGTCGCCGGGCCTGATCAACTCGAGGTAGACGGCATCCACCAGGCGCACCGCGCCCAACACGAGCACGACCCCGGTCGGCGCGTGCGCGATGGTTCGCGCGGCAAAGGCCCGGGCCGCGCCGCCGGAGCGTGGCGTCGGCGCGTCCTCCAGCTCCTCGTCGTCGGCCGCTTCTTGGACGAGCGCGAGGTCAAGCCTGGCACCGACCAGTCCACCGGCGATGAACCATGCCAGCGTGGCGGCCAGGATCGTCCCGACGAGGATGAGGAACTGCGCCGACGGCCCGCCGAACACGAATCCGACGAGTGTCGGGGCGAGGTCGTTCGCGAGACCCGCGGCCGTGGGCAGCGTGACGATCGGCAGGAGGACCACCAGGACGCCGCCGCGAACGAGAAAAGCGGCGAGCGCAATGACCCACCAGGCCGGGCGCGTCAGCGTCACGAGAAACGAGGCGACGAGCGCCCCGGCCAGCGACATGGAGGTTCCGCGAGCTGGTGCGGTCAGGGCGCCGGGGTGGCGCCCGCCAGCTCATCGAGACGGGACAGGGCCTGGCGGACCAGCTCGATCTCGCGACCGTAGGCGGCGAAGTCCCCCGCCCGCAGGGCCGCCTGCGCCGCTTCGAAGTGCGCGTTTGCGTATGCGACGAGCCCCGCGACGTCCGACGGGAGGTCCGTGCCGGGCGTGGCGCCGGGGGAAGCCGATGGGCCGGCTGTGGTGCCGGGTGTCGGCCGGGGTGTCGGGCCGGGACCGGCGCGGCCCTCGAGGAGCAGGTCGAGCGCCTCGGCAAGGGTCCGCGCCCAGACCACGGAGGTCGGCGAGGCGACGACGATCCGCTGGAACTCGGGGAAGGATGACGACGTGGACTGGAGGTAGACGGGTTGCAGGTAGATGAGCGTGTCCCCGATCGGCACGACGATGAGGTTGCCGCGGACGACCTTGCTCCCGGACTGGTTCCAGAGCGTGATCTGCGCACTGATCGTGGGGTCCTGGTCGATGCGCGCCTCGATCTGTGTCGGCCCGAAGACAGAGGTGTCCGTCGGGAACCGGTAGACGCGGACGCCGCCGTAGTGCTCGACATCGTTGCGCGCGGCGATCCAGGCGATCATGTTCGGCCGGCTCGTCGGGACCATCGGCTGGAGCAGCAGGAACTCGGGATCCACCTCACCGGGCATCCGCATGATCACGTAGTACGCCTCCGACGGGAGGCTCTGGTCGCTCGTCTGGCCGGTCGGCACGGTCCACCGATCGTCGTCCCGGAAGAATGTCTCGGGATCCGTCACGTGATAGCGCCCGAACAGCTCGGTCTGGACGTTGAACAGGTCCTCGGGCACGCGGAGGTGCGCCCACAGGTCCGCCGGGAGCTCGTCGAGCGGGCGGAAGAGGTCCGGGAAGACGCCTTCGAAAGCGCGGATGATCGGGTCGGACGGATCGGCGACGTAGAAGGTCATCGTGCCGTCGTAGGCATCCATGACGATCTTCACGCTGTTCCGGAGGTAGTTGATGGGACCGGTCCTGATCCCTGAGCTGCCGAGCGTCGCCGGGTCGAAGTACTGGGCGTTCGGGAAGCGGTCGCTCGTCGTGAACGCGTCCTGGATATAAACGAGGCGACCGTCATCCCCGACCACGATGTACGGGTCCCTGTCGTACGCCAGGAACGGCGCAATCAACGAAAGCCGGTCGCCGAGCGATCGGTGCATCAGGACCTGGCTGTCCGCCGTGACCTGGTCGCTGATGAGCAGGTCCAGGTCCCGGAAGCGGATCGCGAAGAGGAGACGGGAGAGGGTCGTGTCGAGGTTGATCCCGGTCGTGCCCGTCCATCGGGTCCGCTCTCCGGTAACGCCGCCGGCGTCGCCCTCGCCCCGGGGATAGTCGAATTCGTCCTGGCTCGCGCCGACGATGACGTAGCCGGAGGGGGCCTCGCCGAAGTAGATCCTTGGCTGGCTGACGGTCGGGGCGCCGGGCGTCGAGATCGGCGGCAGGTTCTTGACCACGAGGACCGGCTGGCCCTCCGTGGTCACCTCGTTCACGGGGACCATCGCGATGCCGATGCCGTGCGTGTAGATGATTCGCTGGTTGACCCAGCCAACCGCCACATCGTTGGCGGCGAGGTTCAGCTCGCGCGCGGCCAGCATCACCTGTCGTGAGTCACCGTCGATGACGTAGCGGTCCGTGTCCACGTCCGTGAAGTCGTAGTAGCGGCGCACCGTCTGGAGCTGGTCCAGGGTG
>JBKJVO010000156.1:0-7123 GCA_046717305.1 Candidatus Limnocylindrales bacterium | reverse complement strand
CCACTCGGCCTTCCTGCGCGAGCTCCTCGCCGAAGGGCGGCTGCGGGTCATCGACGACGAGGCGACCCCGAAGCGCTCGGTCACGCTCCACGACTCGTGCTACATGGCCCGCTACAACGACGTCGTGGCCGAGCCGCGCGACGTTCTCGGCTCGGTCCCGGGCCTCGAGCTCGTCGAGATGGAGAAGAACGGCAAGAACACGTTCTGCTGCGGCGCGGGCGGCGGGCGGATGTGGATGGAGGAGACTCGTGGGACGCGGATCAACGAATCCCGGACGGATCAAGCGCTCGCCACCGGTGCGAGCACGGTCGCCACGGAGTGCCCGTTCTGCATGACGATGCTCAAGGACGGCCTTGAGGCCGCGGCCGGCAACGAAGGCGGAGCGGTCCGGGCCGTCGACATCGCCGAGCTGCTGGCCGACTCTCTCGCACCGACGCAGCCAAAAAGACGGGCGCTGCCGGTCGTGCAGTAGGTCGCTCCGGCCCGCTCGATCAGGGTGCCTGCGCAGCCGATCGTCAGCCGGGCAGGTCGGCGCCGCAGCTGACGCAGCGGCCGTCCGACACCTGGTTGCCCATCCCGCAGGCCGGGCAGCGCTTCTCCCCCTCGGTCGAGGCGGCGAACTCGCTCTCCGGGCGAGGGCGGTCGCGCCGGAGGAGCGACAGCGCCGCGAGGATCCCGGCGACGGCCGCCACGGCGAGAACGAACAGCCACGGTTGATCCATGAGCCCCACCCTCGCGATTCCGGTCCCGCAGCCTGGCGGCGCCCGGGACGACCACAGCGTACGCCCCGCCATCCGATTCGGGAACGGGAGACGGCTGTACGATGGCCCCGGTGAGCACTCCCCATGCCGACCACCGGTTGACCGAGGACCAGATCCTCCTCCGCGACACCGTCCGCGAGCTGGCAGACGCCCGGATCGCGCCGCGGGCCGCCGAGATCGACCGTACGGGCGAGTTTCCCGAGGACGTCCGCCGGCTCCTGGCCGAGCACGACGTCCTGGCGCTCCCGTTCCCCGTGGAGCACGGCGGCGTGGGCGGCGACCTGCTCACCGTCTGCCTCGCGATCGAACAGATCGCCCGCGCCTGCGCGACGAGCAGCCTGATCCTGATCGTCCAGGAACTTGGCTCGCTCCCCCTGCTGCTGGCTGGAAGCCCTGACCAACAGGCCCGCTGGTTCCCCGGCCTCGCGTCGGGACTCGTCCTGTCCGCGTTCGCGCTCACGGAGCCGGAGGCCGGCTCGGACGCCGCGTCCATCCGGACCCGAGCGGTCCGCGACGGGGACGACTACCTCATCACCGGGACCAAGCGGTTCATCACGAACGGCAGCGTGGTCGGCCTGATCACGGTCTTCGCCGTCACGGGTCCGGATTCCCCGCGCCATGCGCGCCTCTCCTGCTTCGCCGTTGAGGTTCCCGCCGAAGGGTTCCGGATCGCCCGTCTGGAGCACAAGATGGGCATCCGCGGCAGTCCGACAGCCGAGCTCACGTTCGAGAACGTGCGGGTGCCGGCGGCGAACCGGATCGGCCCCGAGGGAGATGGGTTCAGAATTGCGATGGCGACCCTCGATCGATCGCGTCCTGGGGTCGCTGCCCAGGCGATCGGGATCGCGCAAGGGGCGCTCGATGCGGCGATCGCCTACGCACGGGATCGAAAGCAGTTCGGCCGGCGCATCGGGGAGTTCCAGATGATCCAGGCGATGCTCGCCGACATGGACGCCCAGACGGAGGCGGCGCGACAGCTGCTGTACACGGCATGCGCGGAGATCGAGGCCGGTGGTCCGGACGCTGCCCGCTGGTCGGCCATGTGTAAACTCGTGGCCGGGGACACGGCGATGCGCGTCACGACCGATGCCGTTCAGGTCCTCGGCGGCTACGGGTACATCGACGAGTTCCCCGTCGAGCGGATGATGCGGGACGCCAAGATCACGCAGCTGTACGAGGGAACGCAGCAGATTCAGCGGCTCGTCATCGCACGGGCGCTCCTCGGTCGCGACGGCGACTGAGGCCGGCCCGCCACCCACGTCTCGGAGGACCGCGTCCGCGTGCACATCGTTGTCCTGACCAAGCCCGTCCCGGATCCTGCCGCAGCGGCGGAGCGCCTTGGCCCTGACGGCCGCCTGGACCGGGCGGCCTCGCCCGCGGTCGTCAACGGGAACGACGAGTACGCGCTGGAGGCCGCCCTCAAGCTCACCGCGGAACATGGCGGGGAGGTGAGCCTGCTCACGATGGCCCCGAGCGGCGCCGCGGACACGATGCGAAAGGCCCTCGCGATGGGTGCTGCCCGTGGCGTCCTCGTGACGGATCCGGCGCTGGCGGGGTCGGATACGCGCTCAACGGTACAGGTCCTGGCGGCCGCGTTGCGGGACCTGACCTTCGACCTCGTCCTTGCCGGCACGGACACCTCCGACGGCGGCGGCGGGGTCGTCGCCGCAGGGGTGGCGGCGCTCCTCAAGCTGCCGTATCTCTCAAATGCGGCACGGATCGAGCCGGATCCTGCCACCGGCCGTGTCCAGGTCCGCAGGATCACGGCGACCGGCTACGAGCTCCTCGAGGCACCGATGCCGGCGCTCGTCGTCTGCACCCAGGTGCTCGGCGAGCCGCGCTACCCCTCGCTGAAGGGGATCATGTCCGCCCGGGCGAAGGAGATCGCGACACGGTCCCTTGCCGACCTGGGCCTGAGCGCCGATGGCACGGGCGGCGCGGCCGCGTCCACCGAGGTCATCGATACCCGGCGACCGCCGGCACGGGAGGCGACGCGAGTCGTGCGAGGATCGGCCGAGGACGGGGCCCGCGAGATCGTGGCCCTGCTCGAGTCCCGGAGGATCATCTGATGCCGGCCTTCTGGGTCGTCGCCGAGATGAATGCCGACGGATTGCTCGCGCGCGTTTCCGCGGAGGCGGCGACGGCCGCCCGATCGCTCGCGGAAGCCGCCGGTGCCGAGGTCTCCGGGCTCGTCGTGGCGGCAGATCCCGGCCCCGCGGCGTTGCAGCTCGGCGCGTACCTGCCGCGAGTGGTTGCGGTCGCGGACCCCGCCGCCGCCGGCCATGTCTGGGCGTCGATCGCCGCCGAACGAGTTGCCGCGGTCCTTGGCGACGATCCGGAGGCCATCGTCCTCATGGGTGCCGGGCCGGACGGACGCGATCTGGCGGGCATGCTCTCCGCACTGACCGGTCGCGGCGTCCTCGTGAACGCGACCGGCGTCGCGTGGACTGGCCGCGTGACCGTCGAGATGAGCGTCTTCGGTGGCAAGCTCACCACGACGTCGGGCTTCACCGCAGATGGCGGAATCGTCACGCTTCGGCCGAATGCCGTCACCGCCGAACCCGCTGCCACGGCAGGCACGGTCGAACGCCGCACCGCCGAGGGTACGCTCTCCCAGCCGGTCGTGGCCGTCCTGGAGCAGGTCGAGGAGGCCGGGGCAGCCGCCCCGATCGAGGAAGCTCGGATCATCGTCTCGGGCGGTCGCGGGGTCGGCAGCTCGGACGGGTTCGGGCTCGTCCGGGAGCTTGCCGAGCAGCTCGGTGGTGCCGTCGGAGCCACGCGCGCCGCGGTTGACTCGGGTTGGATCCCGTACAGCCAGCAGATCGGGCAGACCGGAAAGATCGTCAAGCCGCAGCTCTACCTCGCCCTGGGGATCAGCGGCGCGATTCAGCACAAGGTCGGGATGCAGACCGCGGAGACGATCGTGGCCGTGAACCGTGACCCGGATGCGCCGATCGCGGAGTTCGCCGATCTGCTCGTCGTGGGCGACCTCGGTGAAGTCGGGCGCGCGCTGCTTGTGGCGCTGCGGGCCCGGTCCGGCTAGCCTTCGGCCACGCGCGCAGGGAGGGAGGGGGAAGATGGAGTCCGCGCAGCTCGTCGCGCTCATCGCCTTCCTGTTCGTCGCGGTCGGTGTGGCCCTTGCCGCGCGGCGGACCGGCTCCTTCCTCAGCCGGACGCGGGTGGCCGAAGGGTTCCGCAGCGAGGTGGCGGACCTCGCCCGTCGCGTCGAGAGCTCGCTCGGCGATGTCGCGGTCCTCATCGACGGCGTTCGGCGACGGGACGTCGAGCCGGAGACGATCAGCCTGAGCCTCGACGCAGCCCGTGATGCCGTGGAGCGGTACGCGGAGGAGGCCAGGGCCCTCGCGGCCCCGACGATTGCCGTCGTGCACCGGGATGCCGTGGTCTTCGAGCTCGAGCGCGCGGGCCGCGCGCTCGGGCTGGTCGTGCACGGGTGCATGCTCTACGGCGTCGGACGGCGCATCGAGCAAGGCACGGAGGCGGACACGGCGATCAAGCGGGGCTACCTGAACCTCATTCATGCCCGCGAACGGATTGCCGAGCAGGCCCGGGCCGCGGTGGAACGCGCGGAAGACGCCTCGCCGGTCCGGCGGATCCAGCGCCGAAACACCTGATCGGACACACCATGTAGTGGTACCCTCGTCGCACACCACAACCCCTAGTGGTGATGAGGAGGCTGTGTGCGCTGCCCCCAGTGCGGCGAGCGGGAGACCCGGGTCGTTGACTCGCGCGATCTGGACGAGGCGGCGACGATCCGCCGCCGCCGCGAGTGCGGCGCCTGCAGCCTTCGGTTCACGACCTACGAGCGGACTGAGGCTGCGCGACTCGTGATCGTGAAGCGAGACGGCACCCGCCAGGAGTTCGATCGGGACAAGCTCTCCTCCGGCCTTCGCAAGGCACTCACTCGCCGGCCCGTGCCGGCGACCGCCGCCGACGGGGCCGCTGACGAGATCGAGGCGGTCCTCCGGGCCGAAGGGATGACCGAGGTGCCGTCCTCACGGATCGGTCAGCTGGCGATGGCAAAGCTCCGCGAGGTGGATCAGATCGCCTACATCCGGTTTGCCAGCGTCTACCAGAGCTTCGACGACCTTGAGGCGCTGAAGCGCGAAGTGGACACCCTGTACGCCCAATGGACCCCCAAGGAACCCCCCCGGTGAGCGTGCTCTCCGACCGTGACATTCGCGCTGCCATCGATGCGGGTTCCGTCGGCATCCGGCCATACGACCCGGCGGATCTCCAGCCGTCGTCGGTGGACCTCCACCTGGATCGAAGCTTCCGGGTCTTCCGCAACAACCGGTATCCGTACATCGACGTCCGCCAGCTCCAGCCGGACCTCACGGAGCTTCTCCACATCGAGGACGACGAGCCATTCATCCTCCATCCGGGCGAGTTCGTGCTCGGCCAGACCCTCGAATGGGTGGAGCTCCCCAACGACCTCGTGGCGCGCCTCGAAGGCAAGTCGTCGCTCGGGCGGCTGGGACTGCTCATCCACTCGACCGCCGGCTACGTGGACCCCGGCTGGCGGGGCAACCTCACGCTCGAGCTATCCAACGTCGCGAACCTCCCGATCGCCCTGTACTTCGGCATGAAAATCGGGCAGATCAGCTTCTTCCGAATGTCCAGCCCGGTCGATCGGCCGTATGGCACCCCTGAGCTCGGATCCAAGTACCAGGGCCAGTCGGAACCGACCGCGGCTGCCTTCCATCGTGACTTTTCCAACGGCCGGAGGGGCTGATCCCGCCGATGGCGCTCAACGACGCGGTCCACTGGTCCGCCGACCTCGGCCGCGGGACGCGGGCCGCGCTGATCCAGGCGGGCACCTTTCGATCCGACGCGGGCGCCCTGTTCGGTCCGGTCCCGCGCCTGCTCTGGGACCGCTGGGCAGTGGGCGAGATCGACCACGAGCATCGCCTCCTCCAGGCCCTCAATTGCCTGCTCGTGGAGACGCCGGCGGGACGCGTGCTCATCGAGACCGGGATCGGGGAACGCGTGACGGACAAGGTCCGCGACATGCGCGCCTACGAGGGGACCCCGATCGCCCCGGCGCTGGAACGGGCCGGCTTCGAACCTGGATCGGTAGACGTGGTCGCCATGAGCCACCTCCACTTTGACCATGCCGGCGGGCTTCTTCGTGCCGACGGGTCGCGGGCGTTTCCGCGGGCGCGGATCGTCGCCCAACGCGCCGAATGGGAGATTGCGCTCGACGACAACAGCCGGATCGTCGCCTCGTATGACCAGCCGGAGATCCGGCTCGTGCGCGACTGGGGCGAGGCCGGCTGGGCGGACGGCGGGGTCGAACTCCTGCCGGGCGTGTCCGTGGTCCCGACCGGAGGCCACTCGAAAGGTCACCAGGCGATCGTGGTGCGGGGTGGGGGACCGAGCGGCCGGATGCTCGCCTTCTTCGGCGACCTGTGCATGCGGCCGTGGAGCGCAAACCCTCGCTGGGTCACCTCGTTCGACGACTTCCCGCTCGCCTCCGTCGAGGTGAAGGCGGACCTCTTCGCGCGGGCGGCGGACGAGGCCTGGATCGTCGTCCTGTCCCACGAGCCGAGCACGCCGGTCGGCCGCCTCGTGCGCGACCGTGACCGCTTCCGCTACGAGCCGCTGTGATGCGACGGAGCTGGCTCGATGCGTTCACGGATCTCGTCGACGCGGCACCTCTGCCGCGATGGATCGTCTACGGCGCGATCGCCGCCGGCTGGGCCATGGTCCTCCACCTGGCCGCCTGGGCGGACGGCACGCTCCCGTTCCCGGAAATCGGCGCGACGCTGCTCGTCAGCACGGCCTTCCCGGCGCTGTTGCCGTGGGCGATGCAGGCGCTCGACGGTGTCGCAGTCCGGGCGTTGCAGACGCTCCGGCCTGTGCTCGAGCTCGACGCAGCGCAGCAGGACGAGCTCGCCCGCGAACTCACCCGGACCCCGGTCCTCATGTCCGGGGTCCTCGGCCTGGTCGGGGTCGTCGCCGGGGTCGGGAGCGTCCTCGACGCCCCGGCGAGTTGGGGTCTTCGCGGCGACACTCCGACCCTCGCGTGGGCCGTCGCGGGCGCCCTTTCGGCGACGACGCTGGCGATGCTGTTCGGCTTCCTCGGCCACGTCGTGCACCAGCTGCGCGTCGTTGATCGGGTCCATCGGCAGTCGGTGCGCGTGGACCTCTTCCATCTCGAACCGCTCTACGCATTCGCGACCCTGACGGCTCGGACCGGGATCGTTCTGCTGGGGTTCGCCGTGCTCGGGATCGGCCTGCTCAGCCTGAGCGCGGGCGAGCCCCTCGACCTCGCGGCGTCGGACGTGGCGGCGACGGCTGCCCTGATCGCGGTCGCCAACTCCTGCTTCATCGTCCCGCTC
>JBKJVO010000155.1:0-3131 GCA_046717305.1 Candidatus Limnocylindrales bacterium | reverse complement strand
CGTCCAAGCTCCTGTTCGCGAAACGCGCCGCGGCCGCCCTCGGCTACATCGGGCTGGCGTCCGAGGACCGCGTTGCCATCAGTTCGCTCGGCGGCCGTGCCGGACGCCGGCAGGTGGCGCTCCGCGGTTCCGGCCGGGTCTTCCGGCTCCTCTCGGCGCTGTCGGGGATTGCGGCGGCGGACGGCCCGACGGACCTGATGGCCGCGGCACGGCATGCCGGGGCGCAGCTCTCCGGGCGAGGCGTGATCGTCCTGCTGTCTGACCTCCTCGACCCGAATGCCGACCGCGTCATCCGCGAGCTCGCGGCGACGGGCTCCGAGCTGATCGTCCTCCACCTCCTCTCCCCCCAGGAGCTCGATCCGGCGCTGGAGGGAGATCTCCGGCTCGTGGACGTCGAGACGGGCGAGGGCATCGACGTCACCGTCGACCTCTCGACGCTGGACGGCTACAAGGCTCGTCTCGCAACCTGGCAGCAGGGGTTCGCGGACCTCGCCGCGCGCCGCCGGGCGACCTACGTGCCGCTGTCCACGGACGTGGCGCTTGCAGACCTCATGTTCGCCGAGCTGCGCCGCCGCCAGGTCGTCGGGTAGGGAGCGGTGAACCTCATCTCGCCGCTCGCGCTGCTCGGCCTGCTCTTCCTGCCGGTCGTCGTCGCGATGTACCTCCTGAAACTCCGGCGCGACGAGGCCGTCGTCCCGTCCACCCTCCTGTGGCAGCGCCTGACCGCCGACGTCGAGGCGAACGCTCCCTGGCAGCGGCTCCGGCGAAGCTTGCTGCTGCTCCTTCAGCTCCTCCTCGTCCTGCTGCTCGCCGCGCTCGCCGCACGCCCGTTCCTGGAGCGCCCGGCCGGCCTCGCGCGAGACCTCGTCCTCGTGATCGACACCTCGGCAAGCATGGCGGCGACGGACGTCGCGCCGGATCGCCTGACGGCCGCGAAGCATCTGGCGATCGGCGCCCTCCGGGACCTCCCGGCCGGCGGCAAGGTCAGCGTGGTGGAGGCGGGGCGGACGGCTCGCGTCGTCGTCAACGCGACGAGCGACCTCGGGCGGGTCCGGGCCGCGATCGAGAATCTGAAGGTCTCCCCCGCGTCCGGGGATCTCGGCGACGCGCTGAACCTCGCGGACGCCCTTGCGGCGAGGTCCGGGGATGCCGAGATCCTGGTCGCCACGGACGCCGCCCTCGCCACGCCGCCGACGTCGCGTCTGAAGCATGCCGTGACCGTGCTCCAGGTGGGCCGCGACCGGAAGAACCAGGCGATCGTGGCCCTCGCGGTCCGGGGTGGCTCGTCCGGCGTGACGCGCTCCGTCTTCGTCAGTGTCGCGAACCTGGACATCGAACCGGCCAGGCGCCGGCTCCAGCTCTACGGCGACGGCGTCCTCCTCGAGGCGCGCGACCTGAACCTGGACCCGCAGTCGCGGTCGGAGGCGATCATCGACGACGTCCCGGTCGAAGTCCGTGTGGTCGAGGTCCGGCTCGAGGGCGGAAACGCCGGGACCCGCGACGCGCTGGCGCTCGATGACCGGGCCTGGGCGATCGTGCCCCCGGATCGCCTGCGCCGGATCCTCCTCGTGTCCGACGGCGACCCGTACCTCGAGACCGCGCTGACCTTCCTCCCGAACACCGAGCTGTACGGCGTCACGCCGAAGGACTACGGCGCGGCGACCCACCCGGAGCTCTTCGACCTCATCATCTTCGAGGGCTCGATACCGGCCGAGCTGCCGCCGACATCCGTCCTCGCGATCGCACCGAAGGCGACGAGCCCGCTCGGCGAAGTGATCGGGTCGCTGAAGGATCCGGGGATCGGGTCGCTCGACCCGGATGAGCCGGTCCTCCGCTACGTGGACCTGTCCACGACCCACGTCGGGACCGCGACGAAGCTCGCCCTGCCGGCCTGGGCCAGGACGGTGATCCCGGGGCCTGGCGGCGCGCCGCTCCTCTACATCGGCGAGCGCGATGGCCGAAAGGCGGCGGTCCTGGCCTTCGAGCCGCGCCAGTCCGATCTGCCCCTCCAGGTCGCCTTCCCGATCCTGATCTCCAACCTGGCCGGCGAGCTGATGGGCGGATCCACGGCACCCACAGCGGCCGTGGCCCCGGGCGACCCGGTCACGCTGCCGCTCCCGACCGGGGCGACCACGCTGGAGGTGACTCGCCCGGACGGAACGGTCGTGGAGCTCACGCCCGGGACCGCCGGCGGCGCGAGCGTCTCGTTCAGCCAGACTGACCAGCTCGGGGTCTACACGGCGGTCGCGGTCTTCCCCGAGGGAACGGCGACACCGGGGCCGACCCCCACGCCGACAGCCACGCCCTCGGGTTCCGCGGCGACTTTGCCGTCGCCGGCCGCCTCGGCCGGCGGCTCCCCCACCCCGGGCGCCACGGCACCGCCCGCCGATCCGAACGCCCCGAGCCGGTTCGCGGTGGACCTCTTCGATCCGGGCGAATCGAACATCGCTCCCGGCTCCGCCGCGGCGATCGAGGCGCTCGGTTCGGGCGGCCCGGAGGGTTCGGCATCGCCGGGACCGAGCGCGTCCGGCTCTGGCTCGGCTGTGCCCGCGTCGGACGTGCCGTCCGGCTCGCCGTCCGCGTCGGCGGGCGGGGCCGGGTCCACGACGGACCGGCCGCCGGCCCACGACGAGCTGTGGGTACCGATCGTGCTGCTCGTCCTGGCGGTCCTCCTCGCCGAGTGGATCGTCTACCAGCGGGATGCGGTCACGCGGCTCTGGCGCGGATTCCGGGCGCGGCTCGCGCAAGGCGATGCCGCGCCCACGAGCGGGCGGGGTACGTAGATGGGCGTCCGCTTCGAGACCCCGACGTGGCTGCTCCTGCTGATCCCGGCGCTGCTGATCACCTTCATTCCGCACCTGGCGGCCAGGCGCCGGATCGGGACAGCGCGACGGCGCCTGGCGGTGGCCGTCCGGACGTTCCTCCTCGCCGCCCTCGTTTTCGCGCTTGCCGGCTTCCAGCTCGTCCTCCCGGTGGACCGCCTCGCGACGGTCTTCGTGGTGGATCTCTCCGATTCCGTCGGGGGCGAGGGTCGCGAGAACGCGCTCACCTTCCTTCGCGAGAGCCTGGACCTGATGCCGGACGGGGACGCCGCCGGCGTCGTCGCGTTCGGCCGGGACGCGCTCGTGGAG
>JBKJVO010000154.1:0-2890 GCA_046717305.1 Candidatus Limnocylindrales bacterium | reverse complement strand
CACGAACACCTGCGGTGCGGCGGAGCGCCCGACTCTCCGCGCCGCCTGGGAGGCCGCCCTCGCCGGCGATCCGGTCTCCGCGTTCGGCGGGGTGGTGGCGCTGACGCGGGAGGTGGATCGCGCGGTCGCCGAGCAGCTCGCCTCGATCTTCCTCGAGGTCGTCGTCGCGCCCGGCTTCGCCGCCGGCGCCCTCGAGATCCTGGCCAGGAAACCGAACCTCCGGCTCCTCGTGGACTCGGATCTGGCCGCCGACCGACCGCCTGCCCAGCCCTCGCCTCGCGCGAGCGTGAGGACGGCCGGCGGCGCCGTCCTCGTCACCGCGCCCGATGTCGGCCCCGACGATCCCGACATCTGGATCGTCGCGACGCGCCGCGAACCCACCGCACGGGAACGCGCCGATCTTGACCTCGCCTGGCGCCTCGCGCGCGGAATCTCTTCGAACGCAATCGTCCTTGTGAAGGACGGCGCGCTCATCGGCATGGGCTCGGGGCAGGTGTCCCGGGTGGACGCTGCTCGGCAGGCGGTCGAGAAGGCTCGCCGGTTCGCCGGCGACGAGGCGCTCCAGGGCGCGGCCTGTGGCTCGGACGCGTTCTTCCCATTCGCCGACGCGATCGAGACCTGCCTGGACGCGGGCGTCACGGCGTTCGCCCAGCCCGGCGGCTCCGTCCGCGACACCGAGTGCATCGCGGCCGTCGATGCCGCGAGCGCGACGATGCTCCTCACGGGTACACGACACTTCCGGCATTGACGCTCGTCGCCGCGGCCGCGGGAGGAGCGACGGCTGGGCTGCGTCGCTGAGCGTCGACCGGCTATGATCGCGGCATGTCGTGCCGGAGTTCCATGGTGATGCCGGGGCGGCCACGGACGATCGTCACCGCCTGATCTCACCCCTTGCGGGGATCGGCCGGCCGATCCGCCCCTCGGCCGCCGATATCGTCGTGCCGATCGCCCGATCGGCCTCGCCCCGCCGCCGTGCGGCTCCCGAGGACCCCCACCGATGCCCGACCGCACCCGGTTCTACCTGACCACTGCCATCGCCTATGCGAACAACAAGCCCGGCCTCCACACCCTGTACGAGGTGATCGGGGCCGACGTCATCGCGCGCTGGCACCGGATGAAAGGGGACGACACCCGGTTCCTGACCGGCACGGACGAGCACTCGGTGAACATCGCGATGCAGGCCGCGGCCGAGGGCCGGCCGCCGAAGGACTTCGTCGACGAGAAGGTCGCGCTCTTCCGGTCCGCGGAGGGCGCGCTTTCGATCTCGCCCGACCGCTTTATTCGGACAACCGATCCCGATCACGTCCGGGCAGCCCAGGAGATGGTTCGGCGGGCCCACACGAACGGCGACATCTAAGTCGGCACCTACGAGGGCTGGTACTGCCCGAACGAGGGGTTCAAGGCAGCCAGCGACCTCCTCGAGACCGCGGGCGGCTGGCGCTGCCCGAACCACCCCGATATCGCGCTGCAGTGGCTCACCGAGAAGAACTGGTTCTTCCGCCTGTCGGCCTACCAGGAGCGCCTCGAGCGATGGTTCCTGGACAACCCCGGCGCCGTCCAGCCGGACTACCGGCGCAACGAGATGCTCGGCTTCATTCGGCAGGGCCTGGAGGACTTCTCGATCTCGCGCGCCGGCGCGACCTGGGGGATCCCGTTTCCTATTGGGGAGGACGGCCAGACGGCGCAGCGCGAGGACGGTTCGTGGGATGCCGAGGCAGGCACGATCTACGTCTGGTATGACGCGCTCATCAACTACATCACCGGGGCGGGATTTCCCGACGACGCCGAGTCCTTCGCTCGCTGGTGGCCGGCGGATCTCCACGTCATCGGCAAGGACATCGCCCGGTTCCACACGGTCTTCTGGCCGGCGATGCTCTGGAGCGCTGGACTCGAGGCACCGCGCAAGGTCTGGGTCCACGGCTGGCTGCTCACGGGCGGGGGCGAGCGGATGAGCAAGAGCCGGGGCAACTTCCTCGATCCGCAGGACACGGTCGCGGCCTTCGGGGCGGATGGGGCGCGCTACGTCACGCTCCGCGAGGTGGCCTTCGACCGGGACACGGAGGTCAGCTGGGACAGCTTCGTGCGCCGCTACAACGCGGACCTCGCGAACGACTTCGGGAACCTCGTGAACCGGACGGTCAGCATGGCCGGCCGGTATCTCGGAGGGGAGCGGCCGGCGCCGCGGACGGCGCCCGGCGCCTCACCGCTCGCGCATGCGTGGTCGGAGGCGTTGCCCGCATACGTGGAACGTCTCGAGGCGTGTCTCCTCCACGACGCACTCGCCGCGCTCTGGGAGTTCGTCGGGGCGGCGAACCGGTTCGTCGATGCCGAGCAGCCGTGGACGCTCGCGAAGGCAGCCAAGGCCGGGGACGACGCCGCTGGCGCGCGGCTGCGCGACGCGCTTGGCGACCTCATCGAGGCGTGCCGGCTCGTGGGCCTGGCCGCCGCACCGTTCCTCCCGAACACCGCGCCGCGCCTCCTCGCGCAGCTCGGCCACGGCTTTGCCTACGAAGCGGACGGCAACGGGGGCCCCGCGGTCCTGGGCGAGCGCGGGTGGGGCGCGCACGCCGCGACGCCGGGGACCCTCACCGCGCCCGAGCCGCTCTTCCCGCGCCTGGACCTCGAGGCGGCCGAGGCCTGACCGGCGCCGCCGTACCATCCGGACGTGCGGCTGATCGATTCTCACTGCCACCTCCAGGCGGACCGCTTCGCTGGTGAGGTCGATGCCGTCCTCGGCCAGGCACGTGCCGCCGGCGTGGAACGGATCCTCGTGCCGGGCTGGAACGCCTGGTCGTCGAATGCCGCGCTGGAGCGCGTCTAGCGGCACCCGGGGCTGGACGCGGCCGTGGGCGTCCATCCCCACGACGCCGCGAAGGTCACGGACGCCGAG
>JBKJVO010000153.1:0-5446 GCA_046717305.1 Candidatus Limnocylindrales bacterium | reverse complement strand
CTTCTCGAGCTGCTCGGCAAGGCGATTGGCGCCGTGCATGGTGCGGGTGAAGACGAGGGCCTGGTCGATCCGCCCGGACGCGACGAGCTCGCGGAGGAGGTCGCGCTTGCGCTCCCGGTCGACCCGGATCACGAGCTGGCGGGTGAGCTCGGTGGCGGTGTTGCGAGGCGTGGCCTGGACCTGGGCGGGCTCGTGCAGGAAGCCGGCGGCGAGCTGCTTGATGTCGTCGTTGAAGGTCGCCGAGAAGAGGAGGTTCTGGCGCCTCGTCGGGAGGGTCTCGAGGATCTTGCGGATGTCCCGGATGAAGCCCATGTCGAGCATCCGGTCGGCCTCGTCGAGGACGAGGATCTCGATCCGCGACAGGTCCACCGTCCGCTGGTTCATATGGTCCAGGAGGCGCCCCGGCGTCGCGACGACGATCTCGGGACCGCTCCGGAGGGCCCGGAACTGGGGGTCGTAGCCGACACCGCCGTAGATGGGCACGGAGCGGACGGGCCGCTGCGCGCCGTAGGTGCGAACGCTCTCCTCGACCTGCAGCGCGAGCTCGCGGGTGGGGACGAGGACGAGGACGCGCGGCAGGCGACGCGGCGGCTGACCGGGGCGCGCCGGGGCGGCCGGCTGGGGTCCGGGCACGCGGTGGAGGTGCTGGAGGATGGGCAGGACGAAGGCCGCCGTCTTGCCGGTGCCGGTCTGGGCGCCGGCGAGGACGTCGCGGCCGGCGAGGACATGCGGAATGGCCTGGGCCTGGATGGGGGTGGGCTCGGTGTAGCCCTGGTCCGCGACAGCGCGGAGGAGCTCGGGCGTCAGCCCGAGTTGATCGAAGGACACGGTATTTGGTGCTCCTGGCGGGGCCCTCCCGCGCACGCGGGGCCCGGGCAGGGCAAGGAAGGGATCGAAATCAGCGGCCTGGGCCGGGGCGCTGACCGGAGCGCCCATCGAGGTCGAAGGCGGACAGCATACCCGGGATCGGCGGTTTGTGGGGCGGGCCTGCCGCCCCGCAGTTGGGCGCGGTCAGTTCGGGCGGCCGCCACCGCCCATCTCCGAGCCTCGATCGCGGAGGAACCGTTCGATGTCGGCGATGAGGTCGTCGCCCGCAGGCAGGCGCGATTCGTCCACCATGCTCTCCAGGCGCTCGACGTAGTGCCGGGTGCCCTCGTCGAGGGTGGCCGCCGTGTCGAGGCGCTTTCGCAGCGCAAGCGCCTCATCGGCGAGGTTGCCGAGCGGCGGCTCGACGTCGAGGTGCCGTCCGACGGCGCGAAGCAGCTCGGCCGAGGCGCCCGGGTACTCCCCGGAGACGTAGTGGGGGATCTGGGCGAAGTACCCGACGGCGGGGATCCCCGCCCGCGAAATCGCGATGTCCACGACCGACAGGCAGGCTGCCGGGACGCGGAGGAGGCCGGCGGGGCCGGCCTGAACGTCGCCGCGGAGGAGCCCCGGCCGGGACGCGGTGCCCAGGATCGGCACGGGACGCGTGTGGGGCACGGCCGCCGGGATCGCGCCGAGGCTGATCCACTCCGTGACGCTGAGCTTCTTGGCGATCTCGACGAGATCGGCGGCGAAGCGGCGCCATCGGAAATCCGGCTCCGCGCCGGACAGGACCAGGACGTCGCGCTCGCCGATCCGCCGCCGCCGCATCTGGAGGGTCGGCCACGTCAGTCGCTCGGGTCGCCCGTCCTGGATCTCCAGCGTTGGCCGACGCGAACGGAAGTCGAAGAGTTGGTCCCCGTCGAACTCGACGACGATGTTGCTCGTCTCGGCCAGCCGCTTCGCGGCACCCGTCGCGGCACTCCCGGCATCCACCCAGCCGTCGAAGGCGACCACGACCACGGGGTCCGACAGGCCCTCGGGCGCCGTGAGTCGATAGAGCGCCACGCAGCGACCTACTCGACCGCGGGCCAGCGCGGCGTCGCGCCGTCGACGATCGGGAGCGTGTCCCAATCGGATCGCACGGGCGTGATCCACTCGCCCTGGATTCGCCGCGCCCGGACGGCCTCGCCCCAGACCTCGAGGAGCGGAGCGTCCATGATGTCGATCAGGTTGCTCATCCCCGGAGCATAGCGCGGGGAACTCGGTCCGCCATCCGGGTGTCGGCCGCGACGACGGTCTGCCGATCGGGTTCGGCCTGCTACTCCTCCCCGATGTCCTCGTTCCATGCCGCCGGGTTGGCGGCGATGAACTCACGCATGAGTTCAAAGCATTCGTCGGACTCGAGATTGACAACCTCCACCCCGCGCGACCGGAGCAGATCCTCGGCGCCCATGAACGTCCGGTTCTCGCCGAGGACGACACGCGGGATCCCGTAGAGCAGGATCGCCCCGGAGCACATGTCGCACGGCGAGAGGGTCGTGTACATCGTCGCCCGGCGGTAGACGGAGGCCGGCAGTCGACCGGCATTCTCGAGCGCGTCCGTCTCGCCGTGGCGGATCGCGCTGCCTTGCTGGATGCGTCGATTGTGCCCGGCGCCGCGGACCTTCCCATCCACCACGAGCGCCCCGCCGATGGGGACGCCGCCCTCGGAGCGGCCGATCCGCGCCTGCTCGATCGCGACGGCCAGGAACGCTCGGTCTCGGTCAAGGTCCATGTCCGTCCTCCTCAGTTGCGGTGATAGGGCTTCAGGTAGGCGCCTGGGTACGCGACGTTCCGGCCGGAGAGCGCGACGGCGAGGATGACGACCACGTAGGGCAGGGCGAGGAGAAGCTCGAACGGCAGCTCACCGAAGCCCGGCAGGATCCGCAGCCGGAACTGGAGCGAATACACGAACGAGAAGACGAGCGCCCCGAGCACGCCCCGACCGATCCGCCAGCGTCCGAAGATGACCAGGGCGACACAGACCCAACCGCGCCCGGCAATGATGTCGAGGGTGAAGCTGCCGAGCACCGCGAGGGTGAAGAACGCGCCCCCGATCGCCATCAGGGCGCCACCGATCATGAGCGCCAGGTAGCGCGTCCGGGCGACGTTGACCCCGGCCGCATCCGCCGCTTCGGGGTTCTCGCCGACCGCCCGGATCTCAAGCCCGAAGCTGGAGCGTTGCAGGATCCACCAGGCGAGCGGCACCACGACCAGGAACGCGACGTAGGTCAGCGCGTATTGCTGGAACACGACGCCGCCTTCGCCCAGGGCCGCCAGGGGGTCGAGGAGCGGCATCGGCTCGATCCGCTGGAGGTCGGTCCCCGTGAAGATCAGCCGGTTGGCGAACTCGGCCACGCCGATGAGCATGATCGTCAGGCCGATCCCGGACACGTGCTGGTTGGCGCCGAGCGTCACCGTCAGGAACGACATGATCGCCCCGGACAGGACCCCGACGACGAGCGCGGCTGCCAATCCGATCAGCGGCGACCCGGTCGCGGCCGCTGCCGCAAACCCCGCGAAGGCGCCGGCATACATCGTCCCCTCGATACCGAGGTTGAGGACGCCGGAGCGCTCGCTGTAGGTCTCGCCGACGGTGCCGTAGACGAGCGGCGTCGCGTTGCGGAGCGTGGCGGCAAGCAGGTCGACGAGGAAGGTCACGGGCCGGCCCCCTCGTCCGGCGCCGCCCGCGGATCCGGCGCGGTCGGTCCCCGGCTGCGGTCGGGCGGCGGAGGGATTTCATCGGTCGGCGGACGTCGACTGGTCCCGCCGCGAGACCGCCGAAGGGCGATCAGGCCGATCGTGGTGAGGAGCAGCACGCCCTGGACCACCGCGCCGAGCTGCGATGGAATCTCGAGGGCGCGCGCCGCCGAACTGGCACCGACGGTCAGGTCGCCGAGGAACACGGCCGCCAGCGCCACGCCGGGCAGCGACAGGGAGCCGAGCGTCGCCACCACGATCCCGGTATAGCCGTAGCCGGGCGAGAGCCCGCTCGTGAGCCTGAACTGGATGCCCGCCACCTCGCTTACCCCGGCCAGGCCGGCGATCGCGCCGCTCACGAGGGCGGCGCGGAAGACGACCGAGGAGACGTTGATCCCGGCGAACCGGGCGCCGTAGGGGCTCAGGCCCGCGGCTCGCAGCCGCAGTCCGGCCGGGGTCCGCGCGACCACGTACCAGGCCGCAGCGATGATGACCATGGCGATGACGAACCCGAGATGGAGTCGCGACCGCTCGAGGAGGCTCGAGAACTCGGCGCCTGCAGCGATCCTTGGCGATTCCGGAAAGCCGGTCACCGGATCACGCCATGGGCCGTGCAGCAGGCCGTTGACGATGAGCAGGGCCACAGGGTTCAGCAGCAGGGTCGTCACAACTTCGTCGATCCCGAACCGAACCCGGAGCAGTGCCGGGACCAGCCCCCACGCTGCTCCCGCGAGCGCACCTGCCGCGAGCATGGCCGGCAGCACGATGATCGGGGGCAGGTCGCCGGCGGCCGCACCGATCCCCGCGGCGGCGATCGCTCCGAGCAGGAGCTGCCCCTCCGCCCCGATGTTCCAGTAGCCGGCCCGGAAGGCGATCGCCACGGCCGCGCCGGTGAACAGGATCGGCGTCGCGGCGACGAGCACCTCCAGGATCGAGAACCGCGAGGTGAGCGGGACGACGAGGAACTCGCCGTAGGCGGCGATCGGGTTCGCGCCGGCCAGCAGGATCGGGCCGGCCGTGAGGGCGAACGTGATGAGCACCGCCCACGCGACGATGACCGGGGTCGACCAGCGCGTCGGCCGCCAGCGCGTCACGCGCGCACGAGCCGACGCGGGCGCGGTCATGCGGCCGCGCCCCGCCCCGCCATGAGCAGCCCGAGCCGCTCCCGGACGGCGTCGCGGACCCCCATCTCGCCGACGATCCGCCCCTCGTAGATGACGACAAGGCGGTCCGCCAGCTCGAGCAGTTCGTCCAGGTCTTCGGACACGAGAAGAATGCCCGCGCCGGCCGCGCGACGCGCCAGGAGCTGGGCCCGCACGTATTCGGTTGCACCCACATCCAGCCCGCGGGTGGGCTGGGAGACCACGACGACCTTCGGATCGCGGCTCAGCACGCGGGCCAGGAGGACCTTCTGGATGTTCCCCCCGGAGAGCGTGCCTACCCGATCATTCGGGCGGGCCCGGATGGCGAAGCGCTCGATGAGCTCGTCGGCGTGGTGGCCGATGGCCCTCTCGTCAAGGCGTCCCGCCCGCCGGAACTCGCCGAGGCGTTCCATGACCAGGTTGTAGGCCACCGACAGGTCGGGGATCAGGCTCGCGTGGCGGTCCGCCGGGATCCGACCCACGCCCGCCAGCACCATCTCCGCCGGCCCGAGGCCCGTCACCTCCGCCCCGTCGACGACGACCGATCCCGCGAGTGGCGTGCGCATCCCGGACAGGACGTCGACGAGCTCGGTCTGACCGTTCCCCGACACGCCGGCCATGCCCAGGATCTCTCCGGCGCGAACGTCCAGCGATAGCCCGTTGATCGCGCTGATGCCGTGCGGTCCCGCCACCCGGAGGTCGCGGATCGAGAGAACGCCCTGCCCGCCCGCTCCCCCCTCGCCCCCCTCGCCCCCGGC
>JBKJVO010000152.1:0-10300 GCA_046717305.1 Candidatus Limnocylindrales bacterium | reverse complement strand
CCCCCCCGCACCGGGGCGCCTGCGCCGTCGTAAACCCTGTGGAGCGCCCCCCCCCCCTCGGGGGGGCGGGCCGATCATCAACCGATGGGCGCTCCTGGCGATCCCGCCGATCGCCTTTCTGGTCGCCTTCTTCCTGGTCCCGCTCGTGGTGGGCAGCCTGCGCAGCGTCACCGACTTCCCCAGGCCGACCGGCGACACCCTCGCGAACTACGGTCGCTTTTTTGCCTCGGCCGCAAACCTCCGCGTCCTGGGCAACACGTTCTGGATCGCCGCCCTGTCGACGGTCGTGTGCCTGGCGCTCGGGTATCCGTACGCGTACCGCATGAACATCGTCCGGCCGAGGGTCGCCGGGCTGCTGCTCATCGCCGTGCTCCTGCCGTTCTGGTCCAGCCTGCTCGTACGGACCTACGCCTGGCAGGTCATCCTGCGAGACACCGGGATCATCAACACGTTCCTCCTCGACGCGGATGTCATCGACGAGCCGATCCCGCTCATCCGGACGACGCTCGGCGTGCTGCTCGGGATGAGCCAGATCCTGCTGCCGTTCATGGTCCTGCCCATCTATGCGGTGATGCGGCGGATTGATCCGGAGTACACCAGGGCGGCGGCGAACCTGGGCGCCCCGCCGTTCGCAGCCTTCCGGCGCGTCTTCCTCCCGCTGTCGCTGCCCGGCGTGCTCGCCGGCTGCCTGCTCGTCTTCGTCCTCGCCCTCGGCTTCTATATCACCCCGGCCCTGCTCGGCTCGCCCAAGGACACGATGATCAGCCAGTTCATCGCGAGCGCGGTCCAGCAGCGGCTCGACTGGGGCATCGCGAGCACGATGGCGGTCATCCTGATGGGCGTCACCTTCGCGGTCCTGTTCATCGCCTCACGGTTCATCCACCTTCGCGATGCCTTCGGAAGCCTCGATGAGTCCTGAGCCGGCACCGCCTCGTGGCGCCAGCCGCGCCGCCTCCTCCTCGTGGCGCTCGGCGGCCTGACCGTGTTCTTCCTGATGGTCCCGACGCTCGTGGTCGTGCCGATGAGCTTCACCGCCTCGAATGCCCTGACCTTCCCGCCGGAGGGCCTGTCGACGCGCTGGTACGAAAAGATGCTGACGGACCGGCAGTGGTCCACCGGCTTCGTCAACAGCGCCCAGGTCGCCTTCCTGACCGCCATGCTGGCGACGGCCCTGGGAACCCTCGCCGCACTGGGAACGGTTCGCGGGCGGTTCCCGGGCCGGAATGCCGTCCAGGCGCTCATCCTTTCGCCGCTCATCGTCCCGGTGATCATCATCGCCATCGGGATGTTCTCGATCTTCGTCCGCTGGAAGGTCGCCGGCTCGCTGGCCGGCCTTGTGCTGGCGCACACGGCGCTCGCCGTGCCGTTCGTGGTCGTGAACGTGGCGACGAGCCTGCGGACCGTGGACCGCAACCTGGAGCTGGCGGCCCAGAGCCTGGGCGCGAGCCCGATCCGGACGTTCCGCCGGATCACCCTGCCGCTGATCCTGCCCGGCGTCCTGGCTGGCGGCCTGTTTGCCTTCATCACCTCGTGGGATGAGGTCGTCGTGTCGATCTTCCTCACGAGCGCCCGATTCCGGACCCTGCCCGTCGAGATGTGGGAACAGGTTCGCCAGGTCGTGGATCCAACGGTGGCAGCCGTTGCCACCACCCTCCTCGTCGTGACGACGACCGTCCTCCTCCTGGCGTTCGTCGAGCGTCGCCAGGCCCCGGCCACATGACCCCAACGACGCTCGTTCTGGGCGCGGTGGCTGATCAGCCGGATCGGGCAGCGCTCGTCCTGCGCGGCCTTCACAAGTCCTTCGGGGATGTGCCGGCCGTGGATGGCGTTGATCTGGCAGTACGCAAGGGCGAGTTCATCACGCTGCTCGGGCCGTCCGGCTCGGGCAAGACCACGACGCTCCGGATGATCGCCGGCTTCACCCAGCAGTCCGCCGGCACCATCGAGATCGATGGCGTGGACATGAGCCACATCCCGCCGCATCGACGCGACGTCGGGATGGTGTTCCAGAACTACGCCCTGTTCCCGCACATGACCGCCGCCCAGAACATCGCCTTTCCGCTCGAAATGCGCCGGGCAAGCCGGCCCGAGATCAGGCGCCGGGTGGCCGAGACGCTAGCCCTCGTCAAGCTCGAGGGCCTCGGCGATCGCTATCCAAGGCAGCTGTCCGGCGGGCAGCAACAGCGGATCGCGTTCGGCCGGGCGGTGGTCTTCCAGCCCCGCCTGCTGCTCATGGACGAGCCGCTCGGGGCGCTGGACAAGAAGCTCCGCGAGGCGCTCCAGCTCGAGGTCATGCACATCAGCCGCCAGCTCGGCGCGACCGTCATCTACGTCACCCATGACCAGGAAGAGGCCCTCGTCATGAGCGACCGAATCGCCATCTTCAGCAAGGGCCGGATCGAGCAGCTCGGGCGCGGCGACGACCTGTACGACCGGCCGGTCTCGCTGTTCGTGGCGGACTTCATCGGCGAGTCGAACATCCTGCGCGGGCGGTTCGAGCGGGACGCCGACGGCGGCGGCGGATGGCTGGGACGGGGCGACTCGCGTTGGCGGGTGGGTGCGGCACAGGCGGGCCGGGCGGCGCTCGCCGCGGACTCGCCGGCCGCCCTGGTCGTTCGACCGGAACGGCTGAGGATCGTCGGTCTGGACGATGCCTCGGCCGCGACGGCCGGGGCGAACTCAGTCCAGGCCGCCGTGCGGGACGCCCTGTATTTGGGCTCGACCCGCAAGTACGAGCTGACCCTGCCGGACGGGCAGGCGGCAACGGTCCGTCGACAGGTCGGCGACGGCGAGCGCGAGTGGCAGCCGGGCGATCGGGTCTGCCTGACCTGGGCGGTCGACGACGCGGTGCTGGTCGCAGATCCCGGCGGCTGAGTCGCCCGTGCGCTTCCCGATCACGGGCTGGTCGCGCGGGACCGACCCGACGATCAGGCCCTCACCCGCTCACTCGCCGGATCGTAGGGGGCCCGGAACGAGGCGCCGGCCGCGAAGCGCTCGTTCGCCACCTCGATCTCGTAGCGGCCGTCGGCCAGCCACTCGGCGGTCACCGGACCGTCGTCTCGCCGGACATAGCCGAGTCCCACGGACCGGCCCACGGTGTGCCCGAACATGGCCGAGCTGATCCGGCCCACCAGCTCACCCTCCCGCCAGACCGGCTCGTTGTGGTAGAGCAGCGGATCAGGGTCGTCGAGCTTGAAGACGGCGAGTCGGCGGGCGAGGCCGGCGTCGCGCTGACGCAGGAGCGCCTCGCGCCCGATGAACCCGCCCGGCTTGTCCCACGCCGCGGTGAAAGCCAGGCCCGCCTCGAGGAGGCTGTCCTCGTCGGTCATGTCGTGACCCCAGTGCCGGTACGCCTTCTCGATCCGGAGCGAATTGAGGGCGTGGTAGCCGGCGTGGCGGAGGTCGAATCGTTCGCCGGCCGCGACGATCGTGTCGTAGACGTGGGTCGCGACGTCCGTCGGGATGTACAGCTCCCAGCCGAGCTCGCCGACGTACGTGATGCGCGACGCGCGGACGAGCCCATAGCCCAGGTCGATCTCGCGCGACGTCGCGAACGGAAACGCCGCGTTCGACAGGTTCGCGTCGGTGAGCGTTGCGAGGAACTCGCGCGAACGGGGCCCCATGACGCTCAGGACGGCCCAGGCGTTCGTCACGTCGATCGCGCCGGCGTTGGCATCGGCGGGGACCCGTCGGCGAAGCCACTCGAGGTCGCGCACGATGGACGTCCCCGAGGTGACGACGAGGAACGACTGATCGTCCAGGCGCGTAACGGTCACGTCCGACTCGATCCCGCCCCGCTCGTTGAGCCATTGCGTGTAGACGATCCGGCCCGGCTCGACGGCGACGTCCGCCGTGCACAGCGCGTTGAGTGCGCCTACCGCGTCGCGGCCCTGGACGAGGATCTTGCCGAACGACGTCTGGTCGAAGATCCCCACGCCCTCGCGAACTGCCCGGTGCTCCGCCGCCGAGTGTTCGAACCAGTTCTGCCGGCCATAGCTGTACTCGTAGCGCGGCTCGACCCCCGGAGGCGCATACCAGTTCGCCCGTTCCCATCCGGCGAGTTCCCCGAAACAGGCTCCCCTGGCCGCCACCCGATCGTGGAACGGCGTCCGACGCACCCCGCGCGAGGTCTCGACCTGCCGGAACGGCCAGTGCATGTCGTACAGCAGGCCCAGCGTCTCCGTGGTCCGGTCGTGCAGGTAGCGCCGGTTGTTCTGGAAGGGCATGAACCGCCGGACGTCCACCTCCCACAGGTCCATCGAGGGATGTCCATCCACGATCCAGTTGGCCACCTCCCGCCCGGCACCGCCACCGGACTGGAAGCCGACGGAGTTGAACCCGGCCGCGACGAAGTACCCGTCCAGCCCGGGCGCCTCACCCAGGACGTAGCGATCATCCGGCGTGAAGCTCTCCGGGCCGTTGAAGAAGAGCTGGATGCCGAGACCCCGCAGGAGCGGGACGCGCCGCGCGGCCATCTCGATGTACGGGGCAAGGTGGTCCCAATCCTCGGGCAGCCGCACGAACGCAGCGTCGTCCGGGATGCCGTGGGTCGCCCACGGCTTGGCGCCCGGCTCGAAGAATCCGACCATGAGCTTCCCGGTTTCCTCGCGGAAGTAGGCCGTGTCGTCCGGGGAGCGCAGGACCGGCAGGTCCCGCGTCAGGCCGGGCACCGGCTCGGTCACGAGGTAGAAATGCTCTGCCGCGTGGAGCGGGATCGTCACGCCGGACCGGAGGCCGAGCTCGCGGGCCCACATCCCCGTGCAGTTGACGACGACCTCGGCGGCGATGGCACCCCGCCCGGTTTCCACCCCCGACACCCGGCCGTCCCGCTTCGTGACACCCGTCGCGGCCGTGTGCTCGATGATGCGCGCGCCCCCCAGCCTCGCGGCCGCGGCAAGGGCCTGCGTCACGTCGGTCGGATTGGCGACCCCGTCGGCGGGCAGGAACGCCGCCCCGACGACCTCCGATGGATCCATGAGCGGCCACATCGCGGCCGCCTCCCGGCCGCTGATGGGGTGCACCTCGAAGCCACAGATGCGGGCCATCGAGATCTGGCGCCGAACCTCCGTCCAGCGCTCCTCGGTCGTCGCGAGGAGGATGGACCCGGTCCGCCGGAATCCCGTGCCCTGGCCGGTGATCCGCTCCAGCTCCGGAAAGAGCTCCGCGCTGTACTTGGCCAGCATGCTCATGTTGAAGGTGGCGCGCAGCTGGGTAACGAGGCCGGCGGCGTGCCAGGTCGTGCCCGACGTGAGCTGCCGGCGTTCGAGCAGGACGACGTCACGCCAGCCGCGTTTCGTCAGGTGGTAGGCGACGCTGCAGCCCACGATCCCGCCGCCGATGACGACGACCTGCGCCTGGCTCGGGAATGCCCCATCCGAGGCGGCCGTCACCTCAGTGCCCGGTCGTCCGTTCGGCATCGGCGGTCCACCTTTCTTGGTTCACGCGCGGGACGCCATGCCCGGCCCGCGACCGATCACGCCGCCACCCGGTGGGTGAATCATCGCCGAATGGGCGACGTCGCGCGGGCCGCGCGCGTCATTCGGTCTGAGGATCCGCCGGACGGGGTGTTGTGAGACGTCTGACGGAGCGGGCGCGCGGCCGACGCACCTCCGCCTCCCGGATTCCGCCCGTTTCTTGCGTCGGACGCAAAGATCCACGGGCGCCTTGCGCGTGACGCAAACAACTCGCGGATTCGGCCGGCGAGGCGGCATTTCCTTTCGTTCCACGCAACAGCCGGCTCGCGGGACCGTAGCCGGGGACCGGATGCGGCCGTTGATGCGCGATCCGTTGCATCCCGCGCTAGGAATCGACCGATCGCGGCCGGCGCCCGACCGACGACTCGAAGTTGTTTGCGCGTAACGCAAGCGGGCCCCGCCGGCGGCGTGGGTGCCGAGGCCGCTCACCGTTCCTGAAACGACGCCTGTGCTAGCGTCCGGCCGTGCAGCGCTACGACCCACGGACCGCCCTGATCGTCGTCGACGTCCAGAACGATTTCGCGGACCCGAAGGGGTCCCTCAGCGTCGCCGGCGGCGAGACGACGATCCCGGTCGTGAACCGCGAGGGGTGGGCGGCGATCCGGGCCGGTGGCTTCGTGGCGTACACGCAGGATTGGCATCCGGAGCACACACCGCATTTCGCCCAGGACGGCGGCATCTGGCCGGTCCACTGCGTCGGCGGGGCATGGGGCGCGGCGTTTCCCCCGGCGCTCGAGGTCGTGGGCCCGAGCGTCCGCAAGGGCGCGAACGGCGAGGACGGCTACTCCGGCTTCACGATGCGGGATCCCGTCTCCGGCGCCGAGGTTTCCACCGAGCTCGACGCGCTCCTCCGGGTTCGCGGCATTGAGCGGGTCGTCGTGTGCGGCCTCGCGACGGATTACTGCGTCAAGAGCACGGCCCTCGATTCCGTGCGACTCGGGTACAAGACGACCGTCCTGCTCGACGCCATCGCGGCCGTCGACCTCACCGCGGGAGACGGGCAGCGGGCGCTCAACGAGATGCGGGCCGCGGGCGCGATCCTCGAGCGGTCGGACGGGTCGAGCCCGACCTGACCGTGGGCCGGCTCCTCCGGACGCTGATCCGGCTCGCCCCGCTGATCGTCTCGGGCGCCTGGTTGGCAGAGCGCCGGATGCGCGACCGTGCCGGCGAGACGCCGCCGCCCCCGATCCGGACGTCCATCGTGATCGACGCGCCGATCGAGCACGTCTGGGCAGTCCTCGCGGATATCGAGCGCCAGCCCGAGTGGATGCACGATCTCAAGAGCGTCCGGCTCACGACCCCGCCACCGGTCGGCGTCGGGACGCGCGGCGTCGGCAGGGTCCAGGTCTTCGGAATCGCGGTCGAGGATCCGGTCGAGGTGACGGCATTCGAGGCGCCGACGCACTTCGCGATCCGCCACGAGGGGCTCGTCACCGGCAGCGGCGACCTGCGACTGGCGCCCGGCGCGGACGGTGAGGCGACGACGGTCGTGACCTGGGACGAGACGCTCGTCCCGCCGGTCCTGCCCCACCTCGGGGCCGCAATCCTTGCCGCGGTCTTCCGGCCGATCTTCCAGCGAGACCTCGAGCGCCTGGCCGCGCTCGCCGAGGCCGAATCCCCCGTGGGTGGCTGAGTCGCATGCAGGTTCACCTCGTCGACGCCACGTACGAGCTCTTCCGGGCGCACTACGCACCGCGGCCGCCGGTGCTCGGCGTCGAGGGGATGCCCCTGTCCGGCGTCTCCGGGCTCGTCGAGCAGCTCCTCTACCTGCTGCGGGAGGAGGGCGCGACGCACCTCGGCTGTGCCACGGACCGGGTCATCGAGTCTTTCCGGAACGACCTCTATCCGGGCTACAAGTCGTCTGCCGGCATGCCGCCCGAGCTCCTCGCCCAGTTCCCGATCGCCGAGGAGGCGATCGAGGCGCTCGGGGTCGTCCTGTGGCCGATGGTCGAGTTCGAGGCGGACGACGCCATCGCCGCGGCCTGCGGGCGGTTCGCGGCCGACCCCTCGGTCGAGCGGATCGTCATCTGCACGCCCGACAAGGACATGGCCCAGCTCGTCGAGGGCGAGCGGATCGTGCTCCTCGATCGGCGCCGCGCAATCACCTACGACGCCGCCGGCGTCCGGGCGAAGTGGGGTGTCGCCCCGGCGTCCATCCCGGACTGGCTTGCGCTCGTCGGCGACAGCTCTGACGGCTACCCGGGCCTGCCCGGCTGGGGCGCGAAGTCCGCCGCCGCGGTGCTGTCTCGCTATGACCACCTCGAGGGGATCCCCGAGATGGCCTCGCGATGGGAGGTGCCGGGGCTGCGCGGCGGCCCGGTCCTCGCGGCGACCCTCCGCCAGCAGTCGAACGAGGCGCGCCTCTACCGCTCGCTCGCCCGGCTCCGGACGGTGGAGGACGGCGTCGTCATCCCGCAATCGTCCGTCGATGAGCTCCGCTGGCGGGGCGCACCCCGAGCGCGATGGCATGCGTTCTGCGATCGCTGGGGGCTCGCGCGACTCCGGGTCCGCCCGCATCGCTGGCTGAGGGAGGGCTGAATCGTCGCGATCCCCCAGGCACGACCCGGGGCGTGGTAGGTGCCGATTCGCCGGCGTAGGGCGTCAGAGGCGGCCCGTGCTGAACGTGGATCGGAGCGATTCGCGCTCCCCCGACCTGGGCAACCGCACGTAGCACGACCCCGGATCGTAGGTGACCGAAGACGAGCGGCGATCGAGCGGCGAACCCCCGCTCAGCGACCGGTGATGCGCCGGAGCAGCTCCCCATGGTGCGCGGGTGGCGCAGCGAGGACGCCGATCGACTGCGACGCGGCGGCAATCCGAAACCAGGGACCGCCGGCGAGGTCGGTGACGGTCGCGCCACCGCGTTCGGCGATGAGGCCGGCGGCGGCGATGTCCCAGGTCGAGAGGCCGCCCTGCTGGACGAAGGCGTCGAACCGGCCGTTCGCAACATAGGCAAGTGCGAGCGCGGCCGAGCCCATCGAGCGCGGCACACGAATCGCCTTCCGGATCTCCCGCACCCGGGTCGCGACGCTCCGGCCCGACAGCGCCATCGAGATCACGAAGTCGCTCAGCTTCTCCTTCTCCGAGGCGCCGACATCGTGGCCCGAGAGCGTAGCCGCGCCGTCGATCGTCGCCGCGAACGACTCACCTCGCGACGGATCATGGACGACCCCGGCGACCGGCCGTCCCGCCTCCACGAGCGCAATCGAGACGCAGAAGAACGGGATCCCGTTTGCGTAGTTGATCGTCCCGTCGAGCGGGTCCACCACCCAGACGCGTCCCATGCCGGACGTCGCGGTCTGGCCCGCCCCACCGCCGTCGTGCTCGCCGGTCTCCTCGGCCAGGAGCGCATCCCCCGGGAAGGCGGCCCGGATCGCATCCAGGATGAGCGCCTCGCAGAGGTGATCCACCTCCGTGACGACGTCCCGGGCGGACTTGTAGTCGATCCGCTCGACGCGCTCGTAACGGTCCATCTGGAGCTCGCCGGCACGCCTCGCGACGTCGAGGGCAAAGGCCAGCTCGGCTGCGTACCGGGTCACGGGGATTGACAGTCCAGGGCGAGCCCGTTCGGGTTCTCGCCGAGGGCCGTCACCCTGGCCGTGAAGGTCACGGTCCCGCCGGCGGGAACCGTGGGCGTCTGGATGAGCTGTCCTGGGCCACCGGCGGGCCGCCCACCCTCGACGACGCGGCAGGTCGTCGCCGCGTCCTTGGTCCCTTCGTTCGAGACCGTGATCGTGGCCTCGACGCCGCCGTCGTGCGGGGCGTAGGTGATCGACCCGCTGAACGGGCCGACGCCGCTCAATCCGACCTTGGCCAGCACCGCGAGAACCACGATGAACAGCACGATCCCGCCGGCCGCGATCGCGTGGACCTGGGTCGCCGCGGGCTGCTTCAACCCCAACGGGTTGCACAGCTCGCACAGGGAGCTGTTGACGGAGATCGGGCGGCCGCAGCGCAGACAGCCGTGCGTGGGTTCGGGCGACACGGGGTGCGTGGTCGGGGAACTCATGGGCAACACGATGGTGCCACGATCCCGCCGACCGAGCGGCGGACCATCCCGGCGGACCATCCCGGCGGATCATCCCGGCGAACCGTCCCGGCGACCGTCCCGGCGAACCGTCCCGGCGACCGTCCCGGCGACCGTCCCGGCGAACCGTCCCGGCGGCCCGTCTCGGCCTGACGTTGACTACGAGTCAAGGTTCCCTGGGCATGAGGTCCCCGAATTGTCTGGCAGTCAAGGCCGCAACCGGCCTGATGCCCAAATAGCGCGCGTTCGGGTCGCCTTCGCGACTGGCGCGCAAGAACCCGACTCCGGTGTCAGGAATCATTGACTGCTAGTCAACGCTGGGCTTCGACGCTGGGCTTCGACGCTGGGCTCCGACGCTGGGCTCCGAATGCGACGCGCGGAATCAACGCCCGGCCACGTCCACCAGCTGGTCCACGTCACGAGTCGTTCGGGCCGTCAGGATCACCTCGTCAGCGCCGGCCGCCGCCCAGCGCGCCGCGGTCTCCGCCGGAGCCTCGATCCACGGGCTCCCGGCGAGGGCGTCCACCCCGCTCCGCCCGCCCCCGATGCCGACGACCACCCGGACATCTGCCCGCGATCGCCCAGCTGCTGCCAGCGCCTCGAGGTACGCGGACCCGTGCGCCTCGAACGAGGCCGACTCGGCCGCCCATCCATCCGCGACACGCGCGGCGAGTCGAACGCCCGCCGGCGTGCCCGCGCCCAGAAGGATCTGCGGAGCCGGCTCCGGGCGAGGGAAGGCGAAAGCGTCAACGAGCGGGTAGAACGGGCTCGGCCGGGTCACTGGCCCACCGCTCCACAG
>JBKJVO010000151.1:0-14091 GCA_046717305.1 Candidatus Limnocylindrales bacterium | reverse complement strand
GATCTACGACCCGAACCACCCGGGACGTGACGAGGTCGCGATCCGGCTGCATGTCAGCGCGGACGCGGCCGCGCCGGGCGTGAACCTGGAACAGACGACCGGCGAACCGCTCCTGGCGCTCCTGCGGCTACCGTATCGACCGGCGGCGGCACGCTGAGCCGGGCGAGGGCACGGCGCCGGATCCCACGATCGGCACTTGATGCGTGGGCATCGAGGCGGCGGCGCGCAGCTTCACTGAGGAACGTCGCCGCCCCCTGGGCGATTTAGTCGACGGGGCCCACAGGCTGCCATGCCACAGCCGAAACGACTCCCGAGAGCACCTGATACCAGCCACCATCCAGCCCCACAACGACGAGGCCGGGCACAGGCCCGCCGGCCGCGACGGCGGCCCAGTTCCCGTCCGCGGAGACACTCAGGGCGGATCGCACGTCCACGCCCTGCGTCAGCCGGACCGGCTCCCTAGAACCGGGATCCAACTTCCAGACGTCCCGATCCCAGACGAAGATCACTGCCCCATCCGCCAGCATCCGCGGCGATCCGAGCTCTCCAAGCGTCGTGAAGAGGTCGGTCGCCGTCCCGTCGAGCGAGATGACTCGGAGCGTGGCGGTCGCCTTCGGGTAGTCGGAACGCAGGTAGACGATGCGCCCGTCGGGTGCCCACGAAGGGTCGGACCCTCCGGTGAGGGTGCGATACCCGGTGCCGTCAGGCCGGACCAGGCCGACCTCCGCCGTGGCGGACCCCGGTTGGAGGAGGAGCAGCGACCCGTCGGGCGACCACTGCGGCGACCTGCCAGCCATCAGGAGCCGTGTCTCGGAGCCGTCGGCCTTCGCGATCCATGCTTCCCCCGTGTCGATGATCCCGCGGCCGAAGGTGATCCAGGCGCCGTCCGGCGACAGGTGGGGCGCCCCGCCCTCCTCGATCACTTTCGTCACGCCCGAGCAGTCCGCCGCCGCCCGATAGGCGTCGCGGACAGCGTACCCGTCAGCGGTCATGCGCTCGGGCCCCGCGAAGACGACGGTGAGGCCATCGGCAGACCAGCTGGGTTCCTGGCCGAATCCGCAGGAGCGGTCGCCGATACGGTCCGCCGCGACGACATGCAGTTCGTGCGCTCCCTCCAAACCGAGCACGTAGGCGACGTGCCCCGCCGTGGCCGGTGGCCCGGAGGAGATCGGGGTGGGCATGCCGGACGAGTTCGGTCCGGGGACCTCGGTCAGCGCCGCTATGGGCGCCGTCGCCGAGGCACCCGACGAGGGCCCAGCCGTCCCTCCCGGCGCCCTGCATGCCGCGAGAAGAACCACGATGACGGCCAGCCCGGTACGCCTCATCTCATGACCCTCTTCCTGTGACGTACATTCATGACGCGATCACGAAGGGATCGTGACGGCTGGGTGTCGCGGTGATCCCGCCAATCATCGGACCCAATGCCTTCCAGGACGAATCCATCATTGCCAACCGACCAGCCGACAGGCCAGATCCCGAGCGGTTCGAGCGCCGTTCCGAGGAGTTCCGGCCGGCCACTTGACCCGGGCGCCGATTCGCGACGGCAGCTCCGATCCATGTTCCGGGTAGCATCCCCGGATGGACTACGGGCTGATCCTTCCCTCCCTGGGCGACGACGCCACGCGTGAGGGCATCGATGCGGCCGCTGAGATCGCCGAGCGGCTCGGCTTCACGGACGTCTGGACGACGGACCACCTGCTCGTGGACGCGAGCGCGGCCGAGGACTACGGGCGGATCTTCGAGGCGGTCACGACCCTGGCCTACCTCGCCGGCCGGACGTCGCGTGTTCGCCTGGGTGCGAGCGTGATCGTCGTCCCGATGCGGAACGCGGTGGTTCTCGCCAAGGAGCTCGCGACGATCGACGACCTGTCGGGGGGCCGGCTCAACGTCGGCGTCGGCGTTGGCTGGAGCGAGCCCGAGTTCCGGAACGCAGGGGCCGCGGACCGGTTCCACGTCCGCGGGGCGTACACGGAGGAAGCCGTCCGCCTCTGGCGCCACCTGTGGTCCGGCGCGACCTCGCCGTTCCACGGCCGGTTCCATGAGTTCGACGACTTCGCCTTCGGGCCGCTGCCGCCTCAGGGTGCGAGGCTGCCGATCTGGTTCGGGGGCCGGGCCGAGGCGGCACTCCTCAGGGCTGGCAGGCTGGCCGACGTCTACCACGCCTCGGCCGCCGGGCCGGCGCAGTTCGCGCCCCGCATCGAGGTGATCCGCGCGACGGCAGCCGCCGCCGCCCGACCGATGCCCCGCCTCTCCGCGCGCGTCCGCGTCGAACTGGATCGCCCGGTTGAGCCGAAGTTCTACACCATGCACGGCACGCCGGAGGACGTCGCGGGTCAGATTCGAGCGTTCGCCGTGCTGGGCGTGGACCACCTGGCGCTCGCGTTCCGGCCGCGTGACCCGGACAGGCTCAATGCGGCGGTTGAGCGCTTCGTCCGGGAGGTCGTGCCGCTCGTCTGAGCTCGTAGCGTCGAGTCGGACGCGGGCCGCATCGTTCACGCCAGTCCTCACACCGTGGGGAGGTCCTGGAGGTTCGTCTGGACCCCGGCGAAGAGGTCCCCGACAACGGCGACCCTGTCGAGCAGCGTTCGGACCGTCCATCGATCCGGCCGAAGCTCCGCGTCGTCCAACTCGTCCCAGGTGATGGGAGCCGAGACGGGCGCACCCGGCGCGGGACGGACGGCATACGGGGCGACGAGGGTCTTGATCGGGGCGTTCTGCGTGTAGTCGAGTCGGGCGCGGCCGCCACGGTTCCCCTTCGACACTCCCAGGAGACGAGATCCGGGGCGACCGCGCCGACAGCACGCGACAGCGTCTCGACCCAGTCGGTCGTCTGGGCGTAGTCGTATTTCGGCACGATCGGGACCCAGATCTGGATGCCCCGCTGGCCGGTGACCTTCGGGTAGCCACGCACGGCGAGGTGCCCGAGGGCCGTCCGGAAGAGGCGCGCGAGAACGAGCGTCTCGTCCCAGGTGGTCGTGGTCCCCGGGTCGATGTCGATGAGCGCGAACGTCGGGCGCCATGGAGCGTCGAGCCGCGACGTCCAGGCATGGATCTCGAACGCCGCCTGGTTGCCGAGCCAGCACAGCGTGGCGACCCGATCGGCGATCACGTGCTCGTTCGCCTCGCGGGCCTCCACCCCGACCTCGCGCCAGCGCCGGAGCCACGCCGGGTCCGTGGGACGAAGGTCCTTCTGCCAGAAGCCCGGCTTGTCCGCCCCGTCCGGGTAGCGATGCAGGTTGAGGGGCCGCTCTGCAAGGTGCGGGAGCATGAGCGGGGCGATCCGGGCGAAATAACCGACGAGCTCGCGCTTGGTGATCGGGCCGGCGGCGTCGCCATCCCGGGCCGCGAAGAGCGGCTTGTCGAGGTTCGTGAGCTTCAACTCCACGCCGCCGATCCGCCAGACGCCCTCCCGGCCGATCCGCTCGAAGGCCTCGAGCTCGTCGCTCGTCGCGCTCCACGGGTGGAGGTGGGCCGGCTCCGGCGGTGCGTGCGATGCATCTCGAGCCGGCATGGCGGCCTCGACGGCCGCCACCGTGCTCCGTGCCTCCACGGCCCGCTCCCGGGTGACCTCGAGCGGGTCCCGGTCCGGATCGACACCCTTGAACGCTGCGTGACGGACGAGTCCGTCGCGGCTCCAGCCGCCCAGCTCGGCGCGAATCACGAGCTCGGGGCGCACCCACACGACACGTGCGAGATCGCCGCCCCAGCGGCCGCGGTAATCCTTCAGGGGCGGCGGGTCGAACGGGGGCGCGGTCGCCACGAGCTCCGCGAGCCGGCGGCGCATGTCGGCACGGGACTTCGCGGTGAACCCGGACCCCACCTTGCCCGCAAACCGGAGCCTGCGTGGCGCGCCGGGCGCCTCACCCTCCGTCTCGTACACGCCGACGACGACCGCGCCGAGGTCCTTCGCGTTGCCCTCCCCCGGGGTCCAGCCGCCGACGACGAGCTCCTGTTCGGGCCGGATCTTCAGCTTCAGCCAGACCCGCGATCGTGTGCCCGGCTCATACGTCGAGCGGCGGTGCTTCGCGATCGCGCCCTCCAGTCCCTGCGCGGCGCAGGCCTCGAGAAACGCGATGCCCTCGGTCTCGACGTGGCTGGCGTACCGGACACGCCGGTCCGCGCGGAGCACGGAGCGCAGCAGTCGCTTCCGATCCTCAAGCGGGACGCGGAGGAGGGACCGCCCGTCGAGGTAGAGGAGGTCGAACGCCTGGTAGACGAGGCCGGCCGCGGCCGCGGCCCCCGGGCTCTTCATCCCGAGGCGCTCCTGGAGGAGCGCAAAGTTGGGCAGGCCCGCATCGTCCACGGCGACGACCTCCCCGTCCACGATCGCCTCGCGCGCGTCGATCCAGGTCGGTGGGGTGAGGAGCCGGGGGAAGTACGTCTCCCCGTCCTTGCCGTTCCTCGTCCAGGTCCGGACCGTCCCGTCGCGGATGACCGCCTGCAGCCGATAGCCGTCCCACTTGACCTCGAACAGCCAGTCGTCGTCGCGGAAGGGCCGGTCAGTGAGCGTCGCGGCCATCGGCTCGATGAAGGTGGGCATGGGGGCTTCGATCGCCGCCCCGAGGTCGATGCGAGCGCTTGCGGCCGGGGCCGCGCTGACCCAGATCGCGTCCCGGTTGTCGCGAACGTCGTCGTTCGTGCGGCCGGTCTTCACGCTCTGCGGGTGGTCCTCGGCGTCCCAGCCAGGCGACGCATGCTCGTCCCGCTTGTGGATGAGGAGCCATTGCTCCGCTTCGTCGTCCTCGAACGCGCGAGCGCCCGGTGCGTCGGCACGGCGAGGCCGCCCACGATCCCGCCCGCTCGTCCGGACGATGGTGAACCGACCGTTGATCTTCTGGCCGTCGAGGCGAAACTTCAGTTCACCCTCGGCCACGCCGCGTTCCCCGTCCGGCGTCTCCATCTCAGCCTGCCAGCTGCCCCAGTCCCAGACGATGACGTCACCGGCGCCGTACTGGCCCTTCGGGATCACGCCCTCGAAATCGATGTACTCGATGGGGTGGTCCTCGACGTGAACGGCCATCCGGCGCGCCGACGGGTCGAGGGTCGGGCCCCGCGGCACCGCCCACGACACGAGGACACCCCCGATCTCGAGGCGGACGTCGTAGTGGAGCCGTGTTGCGCGGTGGCGCTGGACGACGAAGCGGCCGCTCGAAGCGGTATCAACCGCTGAACTCCCAGCGGGCTCAGGCGTCCGGCCGAAGTTCCGCTTTCGGCGGTAGTCCTCGAGCGGCATGCCGGGCGTGGACGACCCCGCGCGAGGCGTCAGGCGCTCTTGCGGCGCCGGGCCGGCCTGGCCTCCTCGGCCTCGTCATCGGCGGCCGGCATATCCTGATCCGCCGAGCCCGCTTTCCTGGCCATCGCGTCGGCGACCGACACCGGCGGCGGCGTCCCGGCCTCTCGTGCGGCCTTCGCGGCCCGGACGCTCGCCTCGAGGGCCGCCATGAGATCGACGAGGTTGGACGGCTCCTCGACCACGGGCATCGAGGTGACCTGGCGTCCCTCCACCTTCGACTCGATGATCTGCATGAGAGCCGCGCGGTAGCCGTCCTGGTACGTGGACGGGTCGAACTCGCCGGTCATCGTCCCGATGAGCTGCTCGGCCATCGCCTTCTCTGCCGCCTTCAACTCCGGCTCGTCACTCGGCAGATCGAGTTCGCCGAGCGCGCGGATCTCGTCCGGCCAATAGAGCGTGGAGAGGACCATCGTGGGCCCGTACGGGTCCAGGGCGGCGAGCGCCTCGCGGTCCTTGATGACGACCTTGCAGATGGCGGTCAGGCCCTTGTCGTGGAGGACGGACTTGAGAAGGGCGAATGCCTTCCGCCCGATCTTGTCCGGCTCGATGTAGTACGCCTGCTTCACGAACTTCGTGTGCGTCGCAGCCGCCTCCGACTCGACGAATTGCTCGATCTCGATTGAGCGGACCGTCTTGAGCGGCAAGGACTCGAGGTCCTCGTCCGTGATCACCACGTACTCACCGGGCGCGTACTCGAAGCCCTTGACCGTCTCCGAGCGCGAGATGACCTCCTCCTCCACCGGACAGAAGATCTTCATCTGGATCCGGGAGAGATCGTCGGCGTGGAGCATGTTGAAGCTCACGCCGGCCCGTGACTCGGTGGCGACGTAGAGCTTGATCGGGATGGTGACGAGGCCGAACTGGATGGCCCCCTTCCACATCGCGCGCGCCACGGCAAATCCTCATGCGCGACTCCACAGCCCGGCGGAGTCGGAACGAGACGATACCACCAGTCCGCAACGGGCCGGATGGGCCGGATCGCGCCGGATCGCGCCGCGGCGATCAGGCCGCCGTCGAGGCGAGCTCGCGTTCCGCCCGGGCGATCTGCGACACGATTCCGTCGCGCATCCGGTCCAGGGCAATCGCCACCTGGCCGGCCGTGGACCCGATCGAGGTGAGCTGGACTTTCATGGCGCGGATGGTCTCGAGCTGTTCGCGAATGCCCGTGAGCGCCTCACCGATCGCCGCCGCATCAACGTCCGATTCGCGTTCGCGGAGACTCGCGAGTGCGAGGAGCCGGGCGAGTCGGACGGCAGCTTCCAGGGTGGCGGGGTCCGGATCGGCGGGGTCGATGACGCAGTAGACGTCGCCGGCGCGGACATCGAACGGGGCGATCCCGGCTGGGGCGTGGGCCGGCGTGAACACCACGAGCCCGACGGCTGCGTCGCGGTTGACGCGTGCGTCACGAAGCTCATCGCGCATCTCGCGACCGGAGATCTTCCGGTCCTTGGCCTCGATCACGACGCGCAGGTCCACCCCGCGGGCAACGGCGGGATCCAGGGTCAGGACGAAATCGCCCTTTTTGGACCGGCCGGCGTCGCCGGCATCCGTGCCGGTCCGTTCGAGGAGGTCGTTCGCGCCACGGGCGATCTCTCCCAGCAGGCCTTCAAGGAGGCCTTCGAAGTCACCGCCCTTTGCCGAGGACTTCGCGCGCTCGCCGGCGCGGGCGGCGCCCGCGGCCTCGAGCGCCACGAGCTTCTCCTCCAGGGCCTTGAAACCTGCCGCAACCTCGGTCCGGAACTGGTGCAGCGGCGAGCCCATGCGAGTGGGATCGAGGAGCTGCGCCAGGTGCGAGGCGTCGCCGTCGAAGTAGGCCTCGAGC
Organism: Candidatus Limnocylindrales bacterium; assembly: GCA_046717305.1. GTDB lineage: Bacteria > Chloroflexota > Limnocylindria > Limnocylindrales > CSP1-4 > UBA5189. The sequence continues at coordinate 6,976 of JBKJVO010000151.1, read as the reverse complement.
ATCGTCGAGATCCGACCGATGGCGGAGTCGCGGCGCTTGGGGTCGAACAGCTCGTCCACCATCGAACGAAGCTTGCCGCGGTCGCCAAGAAACGTCTCGAGCGTGCGGGGCAGCCGGCCGTCCCCGTCCCCGAAGTTCGCGCGGAGGACCTGCTCGAGGGCTTCCGCGGCTCGATCGTTCGCCACGCGACCCTGTTCGGCGAACCGGTCGAACTCCGCCCGGACCGCGTCCAGGTTCAGGGTCACGCCGACGCTCTGGAGGGCGGTCAGGCCAATCCGCAGCGCGCGCTCCGCGATCATGCCGCGCTCGTCATCGGGTTGCCCGCCGAGCCAGGTGGCGAGACCGGGATCCGTGAGCGTCAGGCGATCGACGAGGATTCGGTCGGCATCGATCCGGACCGAGGGGTCCGGCCGGTTCGGGAGGGAAAGGATGCGGGCTTCCATGTCGCGCATCCTGCGATCCCGTCGTGCCACCTAGCGTGGCACCACAAATTCGGTGTTTCCACTCAGCTCCCCCGATACGTGGTCAGGGAGAACGGGGCCAGGAGCAGGGGCACGTGGTACGACCGCGAGATGTCGTCGATCCGCAGGTCCAGCGTCACCCTCCGAAAGAAGCGATCGTCGCCCGTGCCCGGCCCGCGGACGCCGGCGAGGTTGAACTCGAGCCGGTAGACGCCGGGGGACATCGGCCGCTCAAGCAGGTCCCGCACGCGCCCGTCATCGTCGGTCAGGACCTGCGTGAGGCGAATCGGCCGGTCGTCCTCGCCGAGCTTGTACAGGATCACGTGGATCCCGCGGGCGGGGGCGCCTGCCTCCACGTCCAGGATGTGCGTGGAGATCGTCGGCATCGTGGGCACGGCGGACGAGGCGGTCTGCGGCGTATCTGGTGTTCCCGGGCCGGTGCTGGCCACGTATCCTCCGAGTCATGGGAATCTTGAAGATCACGGTCGGCGACGACCTCCACTTTACCGCTCGCTGGGAGCCAGGCGCGCCGCACACGGTCGAGGCCATCCGCCGGATGCTCCCGATCGACAGCCGGCTCATCCATTGCCGCTGGTCCGGCGAGTCCACCTGGATCCCGTACGGCGACTTTCGCCCGGGGATCGACTACGAGAACCACACTTCGCACCCGGCACCAGGCATGCTCGCGATGTACCCCGGCGGTATCAGCGAATGCGAGATCTTCTTCCCGTACGGTGCCTGCACGACAGCGTCCAAGGTCGGCCAGCTGGCGGCGAACCACTTTGCGTCAGTCATTCCAGACGAGGGCTGGCAGGACCGCCTCCGCGAGGTCGGGCGGCGCGTGCTGTGGGAGGGCGCCCAGCGCGTCCGGATCGAGGAAGTAGCGTAGGTGGAGATGACCGCGACGTGACCGATCTGCTGGTCCGGGGCGGCACGGTGGTCACCGTCGCGGGCTCGCGGCGCGCGGATGTGGCGATCGATGGAGGCCGGATCACGGCCATCGCCGACGATCTCGACGGGATGGCGGCCACGGCCGGCGAGGTCGTGGACGCGACGGGGCTCCTCGTCTTGCCCGGAATCGTGGACGTGCACACGCACACTCGCGTGGCGAGCGACGCGGAGCCGGACCGCTTCTTCCAGGACTCCGTCGCGGCGGCGTTCGGTGGGACGACGACGTTCATGGCGTTCAACAACCCCGGCACGGGGTCGTCGTCGGCGGCCGAGCGCTCGCTCCTGGCAGGGCTCCGCGAGTGGCGTGCCGCCACTGAGCACGACAGCGCGATCGACTACGCGGTGAGCCTCGCGATCTCTGGGCGGATGGACGACCCTGTCGCCGAGCTGCCGGCGATGGTCGACGCCGGGGTCTCGACGGCGAAGGCGTTCATGGTCTTCGACTTCCGGCTGGACGACGTCCGCCTGTTCCAGGCGATGGGCGTGCTCGCGCGGCGCGGTGGGATGCTCCAGGTGCATTGCGAGGATCCCGTCATCATCGACGCAGCGGTCGCCGGTTGCCTGGCGCGGGGCGAGACGGCGCCGCGGTTCCACGCGTCGTCCCGCCCCGCGTATGCGGAGGGGGTTGCGACGGCACGCGCGATGGCCTTTGCCCGAGCGGCGAACGCGCCCGTGCACGTCGTCAACCTGTCCTCCGCCGACGCGCTTCGCCATGTGCGGGAAGCCAAGGCTCTGGGCCTGCGTGTCTCGGCGGAGACCTGCCCGCACTACCTGGCGCTCACCGATGAACAATACGAGGCGACGGACGACCTCGAGGTCGCGAAGGTCGTCATCTCGCCGCCCCTCCGAACGGCCGCGGACCGCGACGCGATGTGGGCCGGCCTCGCAGCCGGCGACCTCGATCTCATCGCCACGGACCACGTCCCGGACCGGGCGGCGGTCGAGAAGGGCGACGCCACGCGGGGCGTGCCGTTCGATCGGATCAGCAACGGGGCGCCGGGGATCGAGACGCTCCTCGCGATCGCCTACGGCGAAGGCGTCGCCCGCGGCAGGCTCACGGCGGAGCGGCTCGTGGACGTCCTCGCCACGAGCCCGGCGCGGCGGTTCGGGCTGCGCAGGAAGGGCGCGATCAAGGTCGGGAAGGACGCCGATCTTGTGCTCTTCGACCCGGCGGCTCGGCGCACCATCCGAGCCGAGGACCTCCACCATACGAGCGACTACACGCCGTACGAGGGGCTCGACGTGTCCGGCAGCGTGCGGTCCGTGTTCGTTCGGGGCCGGGCGGTCGTCCGCGATGCGGCCGTCGTGGGCGATCGCGGGTATGGTCGGTTCGTCGAGCGCGAGGGCGCCGGCGAGTGACGAGGAGGGCGCGATGGGCGGACACGGCGGACCGGTGACAATCGCGTACTACTACCGGACGCGCTGGGGCGCCCATGACGAATTCGTCGAGCTCTTCGACCGCAACCACTGGCCGATCCTCCGGGAGCAGCTCGCCCAGGGTCGGTTCCTCGACGTCACCGCCTCGAAGCCGCGCTTCCACGGCGACGGCCACGCCGACTGGGACTTCCTCGTCACCATCACGTACCGCGACTGGGCCGCGGTCGAGGCCCACTCCGAGGCCGAGATCGCCCGCCGCCTCTACCCTGACCAGGCGACCTTCAAGGCCGAGGAGGCGCGCCGTTTCTCGCTCCTCGACGCCCACTGGGACGTCGTCCTGGAGGTTCACGACCTGCCGGAATCCTGACGACCCGGCAGCGACCGTTCGAGCGATGTCGACGGAGGGTGGATCGCTGGTCCGCCCGGTGCGACGGGGTCAGGTGGTGGGGTCGGCCAGCCGCATCAGGAGCGCCGGGCCGTCGGGGTGGTCGTCCCACGGACGTTCGACTCGGAACCCGGCTTTCTTCCACGCACGAATCGCTCGACCGTTGTCCTGCGCCGGGTCCACGGTGATGTGACGCCATCCCCGGTCGCGCACGAGATGGTCGATCAGCATCCGCGCCGCCAACGGCCCGAGGCCCTGGTCCCGCGCCGACGGCACGAGCATCATGTCCAGGCCTGCATCACCGGGGCCTTCCAGGTGGTACTGGATGTAACCGATCGGCTCGTCCCGGAGCTCGACGATGAACGACTCGACCCGCGGACAGCGACGACCGGTGTACTTGGCAGCAACCTCTTCCCTGGGCAGGGGCCTCCCTCCCCACCAGTGAAATATTTCCGGCGCGGCGAACCATGCCGCGAGCAGGTCGAGGTCCCGATGAGTCGACGGTCTGAGGCGCAGCTCACCCGCATCGAGCGTCGGGTGGGGATGATCCATCCGGGGTGACCTGTCGCTCAGGCCAGCAGCCGGTAGGCGCGGGAGGTCAGGAACTCCTCGAAGCTATCGGACAGGACCAGGTCGTCGAGCGTCGCGGCGGCATCAGCCAGGCGACCGAGACGCCCTCCGCCGAGCCGCTCGAGCTCGTCGTCGCGAATCCTGCGGTACAGGTCGGCGGTCAGCGGGCGGCCATCGTCGAGCGGGACGCCGGTGACCCGCCACTGCCAGAGCTGCGAACGAGAGATCTCGGCCGTCGCCGCGTCCTCCATCAGGTTGTTGATCGCCGCGGCCCCGTTCCCGGACAGCCACGCGTCCAGGTATTGGAGCGCGACGGAGATGTTGAGGCGGACACCCGCCTCAGTGATCCTGCCGCCATCGACCCGGATGTCCGCGAGTTGCGCGGCCGTCACCGCGACGTCGTCGCGAAGCCGGTCCTTCTGGTGCGGCGCCGCGCCCAGGATCCCGTCGAAGACCTCGGTGGCAATCCCGACGAGATCCGGGTGCGCGACCCAGGTCCCGTCGAACCCATCCCGCGATTCCCGGTCCTTGTCCTCGCGAACGCGGGCCATGGCCGTCGCGTTCACGACGGCATCCCGGCGCGACGGAATGAACGCCGCCATCCCGCCGATCGCGTGGGCGCCGCGTCGGTGGCAGGTCGCGACGAGCAGCTCCGTGTAGGCGCGCATGAACGGGACCGTCATCGTCAGCTGCGAACGGTCCGGCAGAACACGGTCCAGCCGCGATCCGAACGTCTTGATGCACGAGAACAGATAGTCCCACCGCCCTGCGTTGAGCCCGGACGCGTGCTCGCGGAGCTCCCAGAGGATCTCGTCCATCTCGAACGCGGCGTGGATCGTCTCGATGAGGACGGTCGCGCGGATGCTCCCGCGCGGGATCCCGAGCGCGTCCTGCGCCCAAACGAATACGTCATTCCAGAGCCGCGCCTCGAGGTGAGACTGGAGCTTCGGCAGGTAGAAGTACGGGCCGGTGCCGCGCGCCAGCCGCTCGGCGGCGTTGTGAAACAGGTACAGCCCTGCATCGAACAGGCTCGCCGACATCGGCGCGCCGTCTACGACGAGGTGCCGCTCCTCCAGGTGCCAGCCTCGCGGCCGGACCAGCAGGACGGCCGGCGTGGCGCCGAGGCTGTACGCCTTCCCCTCCGGCGACATGAACGCGAGCGTGCCCCGGACGGCGTCACGTAGCGCCGCCTGCCCGCCGACGACGTTCGCCCAGGCCGGCGACAGCGAATCCTCCAGGTCCGCCATGAACCCGCGCGCCCCGGAGTTGAGGGCGTTGATCATCATCTTCGGCTCGGCCGGCCCGGTGATCTCGACGCGCCGGTCCTGGAGGTCCGGCGGCGTCACCGCCACGCGCCATGCGGCGTCGGCGCGAGTGGCCGCCGTGTCAGGAAGGAAGTCGAGGTCGGCACCGGCGAGGATTGCTGCCGCCCGTGTCCGTCGGCGAGCCAGGATCGACATCCGCTCGTCGCGGAACCGGCGCTCCAGTGCCGCGAGGAACTCGAGCGCGGCCGGCGTGAGGATCGCCTCGCCACCCGGGACAGCGGGGCCGCGAACCTCGCTGGTCATCGGCGTCTCATCGTTCCGGCGAGTAGATCGAGAGCCGGTACCCGGACGGGTCGCGCAGCCAAGCATGGCGGGCGCCCCACTCCTGGTCGGCCGGCGGACCGTCGAAGACGACACCCACCGCGGAGAGCCTCGCGTAGGCCGCGTCGACGTCATCGACCTGGATGACGATCTCGATCCCCGGCGTCGGGGTGGCGAACTCCGGGTGCGCCTCGATGCCCATGTGGAAGCCGTCGTTCCCGCCCAGGCGCAAGTAGTCCTGGTCCGGCCCGCCCATGAGCACCTCCAGACCAAGGAGCTCGACGTAGAACCGGTGCGTCGCGGCGAGGTCGCGGACGGAGACGAAGAGGTGGCTGAGGGACGCGGCCAATCCGATCAGCCGCTCCGGCGGACCGTGGCGTCGATGAGGCCGTGTGGTTCCGTCGTCGAAACGAAGACCATCGCGGGGTTGTCCAGCCCGAACGGCTCCAGGTTCACGGTCCAGTGGTGGAGGTTCGGGAGGACCATCCGGACCCAGTCCATCGCCGGCTCCGCCTCCAGCATCGCGGTCGCCATGAGCCAGATGGATGTCTGGACGGCCGGGCTGAAGTGCTCGGCGAGAACGGTCAGCAGCGTGCCCCGGGCCCGCCCGAACGCGGCATCGAAGTCGAAGCCCGGCTCGGCTGCGGTCTCGCCATACCCCCAGACGGCGGTGATCTTCGTGGCCATGAGCCGGTCGTCCGTCGCCGGCAGGGTGGTGTACCGATCGCGAGCGAAGCCCGTGAACGCCGACTTCGTGGTCTTCATGACCGTGAGGTCCTCCATCCCGGCCTCGACGCTCGCGCCGACCTTCGTCGCCGCCACGACGGCGACCCGCGTGAGGTCCCCGGTCCGGGTGAAGGCGTCCGGCGCCGGCCCGTCCGCGAGCGGGATGCGGGTCCAGCCGTGCTCCCGGAGCGTCACCGTCGCCCGGTCCACCTGCGGATACACCGCAAAGTGTCGCGCGACCTCCAGCCCGAACGCCTCCGGTGCGCCGGTGAGCCGGTCGCGGGCGAAGGCGTAGACCGTATTCTTCATCGTGTCGGTCGCGATGACGTTTGCCTGGTCGCCGTCCACGTGCGCGGCCGTGAAGTCGCCCTCCAGCGCGACATCCACGGTCAGGTCGCGGAGGACGTGCCGGTCCGGCTCGCGGGTCACGGTCACCAGCCGGATCCGCGACTTGCCGTAGCGGTTCGCGCCGAGCTCGAACACCGTCTCCTCCACGTTCAGGTCTCCAACGCCCGGAGCGCATCCAGGCGGGCCATGGCGATGTCCACGACCGCGTCCAGCGCCCGGTGCAGCTCCGCATCGCGGTTCGCCGATAGCGCGGCCGCCATCTCCGGGAGCAGTGCCGCCCGAGGCCGGCCGGCCACGAAGACACAGTAGCGGAACCCGAACCGCGCCTCGTACGCCGTGTTGAGCCGCTCGAACTCCGTCGCGACGCGCTGACGCTCCACCTCGGCGGCTCCGGCGGCGCGCTCGACCCGGGCCTCGATGTCGCCCTTGAGGCGGCGTCCGACCCGCAGGGTCTGCCACAGCAGCAGGCCGACCAGGGCCGCGGCGACCAGCGCACCGATGCCCTCGTACAGCGGTTGATTCGGTCCGCCGCTCTCCGACTGCAGCCAGCGGTACCAGTAGAAGGCTCCCAC